>JAGUZM010000396.1 GCA_020060805.1 Deltaproteobacteria bacterium
CTGTACGAGGGCGGCGAACTGGCTCGTGAAAACAGAGATATCCCGCCTCTTGATTCTTCCGAGGATCGTGGAAAAGGCAAAGGGGTGCTTTTTCTTTTCAACGGTCCTTCCCGTGGCTTCGTCGATCGTGACTGGGTAAAGGGCCATCTTCTTGAGTATCTGGGAGGCTGAGACCCAGCTCTCCGCCTCCACGATGCCGCTCCGTTCTTTACCCTTGTCGTCTAAAGCTTTGTATTCGTAAACGGCCAAGGGGATCGCTCCGCTTTTTCGTCGGGTTTAACCCAGTTGAGGCATCTTACATGAAATCGAGAGTAGCGGGATTAGAATCCCGTTAATCATCGTCTGCCTATCAACCATAGGAAATATCCTTCTTGGATGCTACCACAAAGGAAAAGCCACCTGGGATCTGGCCCAAAGAAGGTTTTTTTGCCCATGGAAAAATGAAAAGCCTTACCTATGCAAAATTGAGGCTAATTATAACATCCTATGACACTTATTTCTATCACAAATAAAAAGAACATCCCCGGGCCGCTCACTCGGCTGATATAAAAACTTGATTTCGGATCGTTTTGTGCTAGATATAGTGTTCACGCCCCCGTAGCTCAGGTGGATAGAGCACCAGATTCCTAATCTGGGTGCCGCGTGTTCGAGTCACGCCGGGGGCACTTTCATTTGCGGAAAAATAAAAGTTGACAGCATAGTTGGAATGCCATATAAAAAAAGTTTCAAATTTCACTAGGGGTTATGCGCCATGTATGCGATCATCAGAACAGGCGGGAAGCAATACCGCGTCGCCCAGGGCGAGGATGTCAAGGTGGAGAAGCTCGAAAGCAAGGCAGGAGACCAGGTCGTTTTTGATAAGGTTCTCCTCGCCGGGGAGGGGGAAAATGTCCGGATCGGAAACCCCTTTCTCGAAGACACCCGAGTGATCGGCCGCCTCAGACGGCACGGGAAGAACCGGAAGGTCGTGGTTTTCAAGTACAAAAAGAGAAAGAATTACCGAAGGACCCGGGGCCACAGGCAGGAGTATTCTCTGGTAAGGATCGAGAATATCGAAGCCTAGGAGAGACCGGGAACTTCAGGTCGAAACTGATTGGCAAGGGGATTGAAAAATGGCTCATAAAAAGGCTGGGGGCAGTTCCAGGAACGGCAGAGACAGTGGCGGCCAGAGGTTCGGCATCAAGCGATACGGCGGGCAAAGGGTCGCGGCAGGGAATATCCTCGTTCGCCAGGTGGGAACCAAGATCCATCCCGGGCAGAACGTGGGCATGGGAAAGGATTTCACCCTCTTTGCGAAAATCGACGGCATCGTCACCTATGAACGGCTCGACAAGACCAGAAAGAGGGTGAGTATTTACGCGGCCTAACTGCCTGGGCGGGGCCCTCTTACCCGGGAATGGTCATGGACTTCTTGGATGAAGCACGAATCACGGTGAAATCCGGGGACGGGGGAAAAGGCTGCGTCAGCTTCAGAAGAGAGAAGTTCATCCCCAGGGGAGGTCCTGACGGCGGAGATGGAGGCGACGGAGGAGACGTCTTCATCCGTGCGACGAGCAGGCTCAACTCCCTGATAGATTTTCGCTACCGAAGGCGGTTCAAAGCTCAGAACGGCCAACCGGGAAGAGGAAAAAACCAAACAGGAAAAGATGGCCTGAACGTCACGATCGAGGTTCCTCTCGGGACCCTGGTCTATGATCAGGAGACCGAGGAGGTCCTTGCCGACCTCATTCACGAAGGCCAGGAAGCCCTGATTCTGCAGGGAGGGAAGGGCGGAAAAGGCAACCAGCACTTCGCCACACCCACCAACAGGGCTCCCCGAAAAGCCCAACCCGGCATCCCAGGAAAGGAAGGAAAGCTCCTTCTCTCCCTCAAGTATCTCGCTGACATCGGTCTCATCGGGTTGCCCAACGCGGGCAAGTCCACCCTCCTTTCACGTCTCACAGAGGCCCGACCCAGGATTGCGGACTATCCCTTCACCACCCTCATTCCGAACCTGGGCGTCATGACCCTGCAGGACGGGAAGACCCTGACCCTTGCGGACATTCCGGGCCTGATCGAAGGGGCGAGCGCAGGCCGGGGCCTGGGCCATGAATTCCTGAAGCATGTGGAAAGGACGAAGTTGCTCCTCCATATCCTGGATATCACCTATGTCCCTTCCCAGCACATCCTGGAAGATTTTCACGCGGTGACGAAGGAACTGGAGAACTACAACCCAGCCCTGGCCCAGAAAGAACAGATCGTCCTGGTGAACAAGATGGACCTTTATTCATCCAAGTGCAGGGACTGGGAAGAGGTGACCAGGTCGCTCCAGGGTTTGGGGCTGGAATCCTACTTGATATCAGCGCTGAAGGGCGAGGGTCTTGGAGCGCTCAAAAGCGCCTTGTCGAGGAAATTTTTTGATGAGCGGGAAAACAGAAGGCCTTCCAGGAACGAATTCAAGGAAGGCATTGCTTAAGGGCGTCAAGAGGGTTGTGGTCAAGGTGGGAAGCGCTGTGCTGACCGCCGGGGATGGGCTCAACCGAAAAGTCATCCGTGACCTCACCAATGACATGTGCGGCCTGCGCAAAAAGGGAGTTGAAGTCATCCTGGTCTCCTCGGGAGCGATCTCATCGGGCCTGAGGAAAATCGGTCTTTCCAAGAGGCCTGATTCGATTTCGCAAAAGCAGGCCATCGCAGCGGTGGGGCAGATCAGCCTCATGATGGAGTGGGAAAAGGCCTTTGCCCGCCACAGGGTGAAAGTCGCCCAGATCCTGATCACCCGCGATGACTTCAGCCACAGAACACGTTACCTCAACGCCAGGAATACGATTTTTGCTCTCCTTTCGTGGAAGATCATCCCTGTCATCAATGAAAACGACACGGTCGCCATTGATGAAATCAAATTCGGCGACAATGATAACCTGAGCGCCATGGTGACAAACCTGACCGAGGCTCAGCTCCTGATCGCCCTGACGAATCTCGACGGCCTGTACGACAAGGACCCGCGTATCCACAGCGACGCTCAACTCATCAAGGTCGTCTCAAGGGTGAACGGAGAAATCCTCAGGTATGCGAACGCCATTCCCGGTACCCATGGGACAGGAGGGATGTCGAGTAAACTGGAGGCGAGCCAAAAGGTCGCTCTTGGCGGAGTCCCGACCATCATCGCGAACGGTTCCAAGCCCCATATCGTGACACATCTTTTCAGAGGCAAAGAGGAGGGCACGCTGTTCTTGCCCCAGTACGTGACCCTGTGCAGCCGGAAGCGCTGGATCGCGTTCACCAAAGCGCCCAGGGGGGAAATCGTGGTTGACCGGGGCGCGGAGAGGGCCCTGATTCAGGGAGGGAAGAGTTTGCTGCCCTCGGGAATCAGGGAGGCGCGAGGCAACTTCAGCCTTGGCGATTCGGTTGTGATTCTGAACGAAGGGGGAAAGCAACTCGGGATAGGGATGGTCAACTACTACGCCGGTGATATCAGGAAGATCATGGGTCATAAGTCGGCGGAAATCGAATCCCTCCTCGGTTTTAAGCATGACGATGAGGTGATCCACCGTGACAATCTGGTGATCGCCAATGAACTGGAAGAAGGGGTCGGGGAATGCCGGTGAAAGACATGATTCAGGGCATGGGCAGGGATGCCAAGGATGCGGCCAGGCAGATGAGGAGGGTAGGCCGCATTCAAAAGGATGCTGCCCTGGGGCTCATGGCCGAAAGGCTCCTTGAAAAGGAAGAGCTCATCAAGAAAGAAAATGAGAAAGACATTGCCGGCGCAAAGGCGTCGGGTCTCAGCTCAGCCATGATTGATCGGCTGATCCTCGACAGCAAAACCATCCGCGCCATGGCGGCCGGCCTGAGGGAGGTGGTTGCTTTGCCCGACCCGGTGGGCGAGGTGACCCGCATGTGGAAACGACCCAATGGTCTTCTTGTGGGCCGAATGAGGATTCCCCTGGGGGTGATCGGGTTCATCTATGAGTCCCGGCCGAACGTCACCGTCGAGGCGGCGAGTCTTTGCCTGAAGTCCGGCAACGCGGTGATCCTCAAGGGGGGCTCTGAAGCGATTCACTCCAACTTGGTCCTGGGGGATCTGCTGCGGGAGTCTTTGGTGCAGGCGGGCCTGCCCGACAAGGCGATTCAGGTCATTCCCACAACGGACAGGGAAGCGGTCAAGATCTTGCTCGGCCTCGAGGAGGCGGTGGACCTGATCATCCCCAGGGGAGGGGAAGGACTCATCCGCTTCGTCACGGAGCACTCGCGAATCCCGGTGTTGCGGCACTACAAGGGAGTGTGTCACACTTATGTGGATGAGGGGGCCGATCTCGCTATGGCCTCCGAGATCTGTTTCAACGCCAAAGTCCAACGGCCAGGGGTCTGCAACGCGATGGAAACCATGCTGGTTCACGAGAGCGTTGCGCCGGCATTTCTTCCCTCCATGGCGCAGCGGTTTCAGAGGGCGGGCGTAGAGATCAGGGGATGCCCGAGAACCGTGGCTCTGGTTTCAGGGGCGAAAGCGGCTCAATCTGCTGACTGGGCTACGGAATTCCTTGACCTGATCCTCGCCGTGAGGGTCGTCTCTGGCATGGATGAAGCCCTCGACCACATCGAAACGTACGGTTCGAACCACACCGAAACCATCGTGACCCAAGATTATGACCGGGCCCAGCGCTTCCTCTCCGAGGTGGACTCCTCCGTGGTACTCGTCAATGCCTCGACCCGCTTCAACGACGGGAACCAACTCGGCCTTGGAGCGGAGATCGGGATCAGCACCTGCAAGCTTCATGCTTTCGGTCCCATGGGGTTGGAAGAATTGACAACTCGAAAGTTCATCGTCTATGGTCATGGTCAGGTCAGAAATTGAAGGGGGCGTTGTTTGAGAATTGGGATTCTCGGAGGCACCTTTGATCCGGTCCACTTAGGTCATTTGCGCCTTGCCGAAGAAGTGGGCGAGGAGCTTAAGCTGGAGCGGGTTTATCTGGTCCCGGCAGCCCTGCCACCCCACAAGGAGATCAGGCCCGTCACTCCTTTCCTCCAGCGTGTTGACATGGCGCGGCTTGCCGCGGCCGAATCGCCTTTGCTGGAGGTGCACGACCTGGAAGGCCGGCGGGAAGGCTTTTCTTATTCCATCGAAACCCTCCGGCAGTTTCACCGGCTTTTTGGACCCGGCCTTGAGCTCTTTTTCATCCTCGGGATGGATGCCTTCCTGGAGATTGAGACGTGGAAAGAATACCGGAGCCTCTTTGAATATGCCCATTTTGCAGTCATCCAGAGGCCCGGTTACCCCTCGCGAAGGCTGGAGCCCTTTCTGGACTCCCTGAGCCTGGGGTTTAAACGAACAGGGGACGGGGGCCTGTTCCTGGCGCCGTCGGGCAGGAAACTCCTTTATCTGGAGGCGACGGTCATGGCCATTTCCTCGACGGAAATACGGGAGAAAGTATCGAAGGGAAAATCGATTCGTTTCCTTGTACCTGAGGGAGTCAGGACATATATTATTGACAATAGATTGTATGTATCACATGGAGCCTCTTGACAAAGCCCTTCTGTGCCTGAAAATCATCCTTGAGCGTAAAGCCCTCGACCCGGTGTTGTTCGAGGTGGGTCAACTGACCTCCATAGCGGATTATTTTCTCATCACCAGCGGCAGCTCCAGCAGACAGGTTCAAGCGATCAGCCAGCATGTGATGAAAAGGATGAAGGAAGAAGGTTTCAGGCCCTACGGCGTGGAAGGAGAGCAGGAAGGACACTGGGTCCTGATGGACTACGGGGACATCGTGATCCACATCTTTTACCATCCCGTAAGGGCATTTTATGACCTGGAAGGCCTGTGGGTCGAGGCACCCAGGGTGGAGCATTCGTATCGTGGGGATAGCGGCGAAAATTGAGAAACCTGTGCTCTGTGTTCTCCTGTCACTGGCGGTGGCGGTCTGTTCTCTCCTGCCGGTTTCACCGGCCGGGGCGATTTCGATCGAGGAAGAGACGGAAGTCGGTGAGAGATTCGTGGAGAGCATGCGCAAACAGTTTCCCCTGGTCGATGACGACTTTGTCAATGAATACATGAATGATCTGGGGCAGTACCTGACCAGAGGCCTTGAGAC
>JAGUZM010000392.1 GCA_020060805.1 Deltaproteobacteria bacterium
AAGGCGGCTGCAACAGCACTTTCGACAAGACGCCCTCCTGCGGGGATCTCACCCCTGATAATCATTTTTCTGAGATCCTGGAAAACATGTTGCCCCAGCGAAGCTTTAGGGGGCAAGGGGCCTGAAGATCTCAGTACAATGTTCTCCAGTTCAAATTCCTTCGGCATTATTCGTGCTCCACCCACCAATAGTTAAGCCCGAATCCGTACCATGACGGTGAAATGACCGCATCGAGATGTGCCTTTGCTACCATATATCGGCTATCACTGATGAAAGTCCCAGTTTTTCGAGTGTTTCAGGAAGCGGTTTCCCGGTGAGGCGGTCCCATCCCATCATTTTGTAATACTCATCAACCATTTCTTGCCAATGGGTCATGATGCCGACCCCTTTTACAGGGCCGTCTTCGGGCGTTGACCCATATCTTTCGGAGGGAACTTCGAGGTCCGGAACAATTCCGGTTTTCAGGTTGAAAACCCTGGCAAGATTGGTGACCCTAAGGGACATGCGAACCGCTTCTTCATCCGTATAGTCCCACCCTGTAACCAGGCTCAGGGCTTTGACCATGTTTTTTACATCATCTCCTGAATAGGACATGGTCGCAATGTTGCAAACCACCAAAGAATCAACAAATTGCCTGATTTTTCCTTTCACGACAGACAGGGCCGTGTTTTTGGGCAAGAAGGGATCCGGCACCTGGACGGCATTGCTTTCAACGGTTCCTACGTTTCCTGTCGCATAGTCAAGAATATCGCACCACCTTCCTCTGGCATCATGAGTTCGAGGGCTGTGCCCTTTATTCACATACACACCCAACGCCAGAGCCTTCCCTCCGATGTGTTCAGCAGCACGTTTAACCCCATCTGCGAGGATATTACCGACACCTTCACGCCGGGCGATCTTGTATAAGACCTCTGTGGCTGTTTCAACGTTTCCCCAGGTCAGGGCCAGCCCATCCGTATCTGCTTTCGTCAAGATGCCTCTTTCAAAGCATTCCATGGCAAACGCCACAGTCCATCCTGCTTCATTAGAGTCGAGCCCCAGCCGGTCAGCCAAGTCACTGAGAGCCACTGCGCTTTCAAAGTCTTGATTGCCGATGAGAGAACTCCATGATGCGGTACATTCAAACTCGGGATCCTTCGTCTCGAGGGCTTTATTTTTCCCTCTCTCTATCCTTATTCGCTGCACATGATCCAGAGGGCAGGCCCAGCAATGAAAAGGCTTCATATCATACATTGAGCCATAGTATTCCCTCGAGAATTTCTCGTAATCGGGAAAGTGATTGGTTGTCAGGTTCTTTACCGGAATCAAACCTATTTTTGTCAGCATCGGCCAAAGCATGGAGGTACCAAACTCGTGAATCCTTCCGTAGATCGGATGTTTCTTGGCTTGCTTACCTATTTCTTTTGACAGTTGCGCCAAACCCCTAGCGTCTCTCACGGGCGGCCTAACCTTCCCCCGCTCCACAGCGATAGCTTTGAGCTTTTTTTCTCCCATGACCGCACCGAAGCCATTGTGAGCAATCACATGGCCTCTATCCCCGAATATCATCGCATATTTGACCTTGTTCTCTCCTGCGGGGCCTATGGCGTAGACACTGATGTGTGCGGGTTTTTTTCTCAGTTCCTGTTTGACCAACCCCTCACATTCGACCGTGTCCTTTCCGGCCAGATGGCGGGCGTCTCTAATTTCAGCCGTTCCGTCATGAATATATAAATAGACCCAATCGTTGCTCCTCCCTTCGATGACCAGCCCATCTACCCCCGCTGTTCTTAGAAAAGCCCCGAAGAAGCCATTTGCCTGGCTGGACGAGCAGCCGTTCGTGAGGCATCCTTTCGTGACAGCGCAAATGGTGCCTGAACCCGGCACACTGGTTCCGTTTAGAGGGCCAGTGGCGAAAATGAGCCGATTCTCCTCATCCGACCAATTCACAGCAGGAGGAACTTCATCGTAGAGAATCCTTATACCTATCCCCGCACCACCAACATATTCCCTACAGACTTGTTCACTCAAGTTTTCATGGTCGAGGTGATGGTTGGTCAAATTCGCTCTCAGAATTCTGTACATACTCTCTCTCCCATGTGCGGCCGCCTTAATACCACTTCACGCTTAACCAGTAATACACGCCATTTCTTCAACACCCCATTACATAACTGGCTGAAATCACGACTGAAGATGGTCATTTCCCGTTTCGAGATCTCCCGACAATGATCCTGGCGTCGGCAACAACAGCTTCCCGCGAGCTCACAATAACAGGGTTCAGGTCCATTTCCGTGATCTCACCCACCTCCTCCCCCAACCGAGAAACCGCCATAAGGATTTTGCGAATCAACTCAAAATTGGCACTGTCCCCCCCCCTCGCTCCCCTAAGAATCCGGTATCCTTTGATTTCTTCAATCATGTCTTGCGCATCTGACCGGGTGATAGGGATCTTTCTTATGGCCACGTCCCTCAATATCTCCACAAAGATCCCGCCCATTCCGAACATGATGATTTTCCCGAAAGTGGCATCCGTACCGAGGCCGACAATGACTTCGTGTCCATTGCGTATCATCTGCTGTACCAAAAACCCTTCTATCTTGGCTGCAGGATTCGCTCTCTCTTTGTTTTTCACGATCTCGTGGTACGCCCTTCCGACCTCCTCCTCGTTGTTGATGTTCAAGCGCACCACTCCGGCGTCTGACTTGTGGAGCAGATCCTGGGAAATGAGCTTCAGGACTACTGGAAAGCCAATCGCTCCCGCCGCTCCCAGGACCTCTTCAAGGTTCGGCCGTGAAAAGGCGCCTTTTGCCATGTCTATGCCATAAGCGCTCAAAATAGCCTCAATTTCCTTGGGGCTCAGCGTATTTCTTCCTTCTCGTCTTGCCCCAGACGCCAGCTGAATCCATTGATCAGCACTCTTCGACATGAATATCCTCTTGGATTCTTTTTCGGTAGGATTCATAGGTTCTCAATACCCCGAGACCCCTCGCAGCCCTCTCCTGCGTATCAAACAGAGCAACGTTGGCTTTTCGGATTTCTTTCTTGCAATCTTCGACATCGCCTCCTGCTGAAGGCCAGATGACAATGAATGGCTTCCTGCAAAAACCTTTGATATTCAGGATTTCGTCCCGAAAACCCTGGGGGTTAAACTCGCCAGGTCCCATGACCGCAACAAGGTCTATGCCAGGATCTTCTGACATGATTCGGACCATCCTCGAATACGGGCCTTCCTCCTTGAGCTTAGCCACAAAAGAAAAGTCTCCCATGTCCATTGGGTTGGAAGCCGTTGCTCCTGGAATGGCCTCCTTTAATCTCTTCTTGCTCTCAGGGGATATCTGCGGGACTTCTAGACCTTCTTCAACACAGGCATCAGCCGTTGCTACACCCGGTCCGCCTGGGCCGCTCACAATCCCCACTCTAAAACCTTCTGGGCGGTTTACTCCGAACCAGAGGTCTTCGAATGCCACCAAGTAATCGAGCGCATCATCGATACCCCTTGCCCTGATGATGCCTACCTGCCTGAACACGCCATCATACACAGCCATAGACCCAGCCACTGATCCAGTATGGGAGGCAGCGGCCTCTGCCCCAACTTCCGTTCGCCCGATCTTGTAAGCGATGACAGGTTTGACAACGGTCAGCCCCTTCACAACATCAAGTATCCTGTCCCCCTCCCTGAAACCCTCGAGGTAAAGGAAGATCACCTTCGTATTCTCATCCTGGCCCATATACTCGATGAATTCCATCACCGAGGCATCACATTCGTTGCCAATGGAGACAATCTTGTTGAATTTGATGCCCCTTTCGTACGCCAGGTTGACAAAGGAGCCCCCTCCGCCACCCGATTGAGAAATGACGGAAACACCCCCCACTTCTCGAGGGAAAGTACTTCTCCTGGACCAAGGGGCCCTCGACTCAGTACACATGACGCCCTGGCAATTCGGCCCAACCACTCTCATGTTGCTGTCTCTGGCTACGGATACGAGTTTATCTTGATACCCTTTTCCCTCTGGGCCGCTTTCCGCAAAGCCGAAGGAATGAACTATGGCAGCTTTCACATTTTTCTGCGGGCATTCGTCCACCAGCATCGCTACCATCTTTGCGGGCACTGCGAACACTACCAGGTCAACGTCACCCGGGACATCTCTCAGGCTGGCATACGTTCTCAGGCCAAGGATTTCATCCCCCTTCGGATTAATCGGGAAAACCTTCCCCTTGAAGCCGTAATCCAGGTAGTTCTTGACCAAGGCATATCCTGCCTTTTTGGGGTCTGAAGATGCCCCCACAATCGCAACGGTTTCAGGGTAAAAGAAGTAATCCAGTGGGTTCGCTCGCCCCTTCATAGGTTATATCCCTTTCTCATGGCCGCCTTGAACAAGGATATGCTGACCTGCAAACCGTCTCGCTGATTCCGTCATCTGCGAAAATGCTCTTTCAATGTCGTCAGCACCCACGATTTTCTCAAGATTCATTCTCTTGTATTTTGGCCTGACCGCTCGCCATTTGTTGTTGAATGGCACCGTCGTGTCTGCCGACCACCGCGTTTCGAATAGATCTCCGATTCCGGCTTTCTTGATGATGTTAATGTCGCGGTCTGGTTTCGTGCGCAGAGTCAAAGCCCACAAAACATCCTCAGGATCATAAATGTCCACATCTTCATCCACAGCGATGACAAACTTGAGGTTTCTGAAAGCGCCGAAGGCCGCACTGATCAGCCCTTGAGAAATCCCCGTTTCCAGAACGTGATTTGTTTTGCATTGAATGACAGCGCCGAGTATCCCTCGCATGCAATTGAGAATGTGGCAGTTCATAAAACTATCCGGCGCATGGTTTTTGCAGGCATGATAGATGCTTGCCTCGGAAATGATGCCGCCCAGATTCGAGCTTTCAATCGAATCTGCCATTTGAGAAACGTAGTGGGGGTAGTGGCGTGTGGTGATCGCCGTCACCTGGAATTTGAAAGCCTTTTCGGCAAAACCTTCATACCCCAGGAATTCCGGGAAATAATAGGGAGGTCTTTCGGCCTTGTGAATGGCTTCGTCATATTCATAAACCTGTTCATCATACAGGATTTTCCCTTCGAGAACGATTTCTGCATCCGCAAGAGAGTATGCATTGACGGACTTGGCCTTGCAGATCCTGATAGGCTCTCCCTGCAATGCTCCCCCCGCCCGCAGGTCATCAACACCTTTTGTACGAACCTGGGGAAGCGTGCCCCCGGCCGCAAATATGTGCAAACAGGGGCTTAGGCCAATATTGATGGTCACATGGTATTCCTCTTTTCTCTGCTTGTGGTAGTGAAGTACGTCCAAAAAGTGCCTATTATACAAGGAAGCGATTGTAAGCCAGTCAGGTCCTCGCCCCGCCAAGAGCCTGTGGTACGACAGATTGAACGCAGGCCTCTCCTTGGCCATGTCATCGGGATATCTGACCATCACGACCCCACCCGTAATGACAGGCCCGATGTCCTGGGGTGTGTGCGTCATAACCGGCAAAACCTTAAGCACGTCAATATCCTCTACTATGACACTCTCCTGACAAGGCGCCGGTTCCACCATAACCGGGTCTACCGGATTCTCGATAGAGTAAAGGAGCTTTTCTGACAGCTTCTCTTTTGTGACACCAAAGTAGCTGGCTATGGTGTCTCGATTCCCCATCACATTGGCGACGATTTTCCCGGCAGGGTAGCCCTTGATCTTCTCAAAGATCAGAAGCGGTCCACCATCAAAAGCTTTGGTTATTGAAGCAACTTCATAATGGGGATCGACCTCTGCGTGAATTCTTAAAGCTTTTCCTTTTTCTTCCAAAAACCGAATGCAATCCCTGATGGTGGTAATGCGGCCTTCCATAAATCCCTCCATTCTTCCCCTTGGCTTTCTATCGGACCGGCCCTCTATTAATGGAAATAGAACCCCCCGTTAGGATGAATATTCTGCCCGCTCACGAAATCGCTATCTTCAGAGGCAAGGAAAAGGACGGTGCCTACGAGTTCCTGCGGGATGCCTGGCCTTTTGATGCACTGCTGGCCCTGAACCCACTTTTGGGCTTCGGGTGTAAAGCTCTCACGTTCTATCTCCGTAATCACGCCGGCGTAAGACACGCAATTGACGTTGATATTCCAATCACCGACCTCTTTTGCCAGGGCACGAGTGAAACCGACGATACCCGCCTTGGAAGTCACGTAATGAAGATAAAGAGGTCTTCCCAGATCCCAAGCAGAAGAAGAGGTATTGATGATTTTTCCCTTCTTCTGTTCTTTCATGTAAGGAACGACCGCCTTGCAGCAAAGCCACATACCCTTGAGGTTAACAGCCATCACGCGATCCCATTCTTCGACAGGGATCTTGTCAAACGGTTTAAAACCCAGAGTTGCGAAAACCGCCGCATTGTTGATGAGAACATCAATATGGCCGTATTTCTTAACCGTACCTTCCACCATGCGCTGAACGCTCTTCTCGTCAGAAACATCCGTTTTGATGAAAAAGGCATCATGCCCTCTCCCGATGATCGCCTCAGCTACCGGCTTACCCGCTGTCTCGTTAAATTCCGCCACAACGACCTTTGCTCCCTCTTGAGCAAATCGTTCGGCATAAAATTTCCCTATCCCCTGTCCAGCTCCAGTAATGATGCATACCTTATCCTTAAGCTTCATCCTTCTCCTCCCCATTTCTGCAAATGAATACCTTGGACAATTTCAGCAAACAACATTCTCCAGCATCCTGATACTTTTTTTGTAGACTGAACAGCACACCCTCGCGGAGGAAGAACCCTTTAGCGCGGATCTCAGTAGTCATCCGGCCGAACATACGATTTATCTTTTTTGAATGGGCGAATCGCAAGTTTCAAGATCTGTTTTATCACGAAAGCCCACCCCTTCCTGCTTAAGAAGATCAGCTTTGTCGTGATGAGCAGATCGGTGAAATTCAACGCCACTCGGACCTGCCATTTAACCGGGTCCGTCGTTTTGCACTGGATGATGACATAATCAGCCTTGACGTCCAGGCCTTTGATGTCCCCCACCAACTCCGTACGGCCCAATCCCGTTGATCGCGTCAGCATTACAGTAACCCTTCATTCCTTGCGTTGACGACACTCTGCGGTTCCGACCACCATTTCTTTATGCCCCAGTCTTCTGCCACCACATTGGCAACCTGATATCCCGGGCCGAAGGTAATCAAACCCCCTGAATGCGTGCTGGCACCGCCGAGATAGAGGTTCTTGATCGGCGCGCGATGATCCGAGCAATCCTCGTTGGGCCTCAGAAAGCCCATCTGCAAAGGCTCATAAGCCCCGGCTTTGATCGATCCGTTTTTCATGTTGGGGAATTTGTTTTCGATATCGAGCGGGGTATGGGTCGTGGTCCAGAGAACATTTTCACTGTTTACGTTTGGGGCGTACTTTCGAAGCGTCTCCAGAAGCCGCTCCGCGATCTCCTGCTTATAGGTAAGGCTGTAATACCTGTCACCGCCTTCCTTAAGATTATACGGGGCCATTTGAGAAATGACACACGTGTGCTTCCCGTCGAAAGACTGCACCGGATCGTGAACGGTCGGGAAGCAGCAGTTAAACCCTTTGGTCCACAGCTCCCCTTTCGCGAGTCCATCCCATAGTTTCATCAGGTCTTCTTGTCTTTCAATCCCCACAGGAGCGTAAACAAATGCGTTGTCTATCTTGGGATCCCTGAAGGCTGGCGCTTTCTCCAGAACCACATGAACGGTCAGCAGGCTCCAGTGGTCCCATCGAAAATTCTCAATTTTCTCCACGAAGTCCGGATGGAAATTTTCTTTCCCTGTGTATTTCAGGAACGTCTGGATCGGATCCAGCGTGCTGATGATCGCTTTGTTCGCCTCCACAATCGTCCCGTCAATCAGCTCCACCCCGGTTGCTACCCCGTTCTTGACCACAATTCTCTTGAGGATTTGGCTCGTCCGTATAACCCCTCCATTCTCAACAAACGCTTTCTGCAGGTTCTGTGCGAGCATATGGGAACCACCCACGCAAAGCCTGTAATTGGTGATCATCCCCAGGAACAACATCGCCAAATACCCAACACCGTCCACATCAGGCTCCAGACCCCAATGAGCCGCGAGATATAACATCAGGGTTCGGACGTGGTCGTTTTCAAAGAGTTCATTGACGATGTTTTTTGGGCTCTTGGATGAAAGCTCACTGATCTCCCTCCCGAGTTCGTGGGCATCCAGTTTAGCGGCTTGAATAGGCGCAGGGAGCGGTAACACGTAGGTTGCGGGCACTATGAAGACATCAAGGTATTTCTGGAACTTATGATAGATCTCTCGATAGGATTCGGCGTCCCTTTTCGAGAACTGGGAGAGAGACTCACAGGTTTTCTCCACATCGCTGTATAGGCATACCGACCTTCCATCCGAAAGAGGGAGAGCAAATTGGAGCTCCGGGTGCACGTATTTCAGACCGTATTTCTCCTCGAGCTGAAAATCCTGATAGACGGGTGCATAGTTCACCATGAGGTGGTAGATGGAGTGGGTGTTATGCATGTGAGGAGCGAAAGTCACTTCTTCTGTAGCCAGGCCGCCACCTGCTTCACATCTTTTCTCTAGGACAATGACTTTCAAACCGGCTTTTGCAAGATAAGATGCAGCGCACAAACCATTAGGGCCTGCTCCTAACACCACGACATCGTATTTTTGTTCCGATTTCACTTGAGGTCCGGCATACTCCGGGTGGGTGAGCAAATGGGGACGAATGGTAATCATTTTTTCCTCCTTCCAACAATCTTCTAACGCTCATTCGAGAGAACTGGATCTCTTTACCAAGGCCGATTCTTTTCTTCCCACGGTTTCCTCAGATTGAAGTCTTCAGCTATCGCCTTGTAGCATTTGTAGCCCTGACCGCAGTACGCCGAGTGGAACGAAGACCAGGCAGAGCCTGTCCCGTAGAGGTTCTTTACGCCCGGAATCCTGTGGCGAGCCCACTCAATGATGGGGGCGAACTTGCCCTTGGTAGCAGGATTCGGGTCAACAACAAGCTGGTTTCCGGTGGCCATGTTGAGGTGCCTATTACCGATATCAAAAGGCCCGTTGGAGTCGACGCCGATGACGCTCTCCCACCTGATATTCGGGGCTGCAATATGGATTTCATTAATCATGTGTCTGGCCATATCCATCTTGTACTTCAGCCATTCCCGTTCGCTGCGGAACGTCTTCGGCAGGGTGAGAGTCTCAACAAGGAGGGTTCCCTTACCCGGGGGCTGCCTTGTAGGGTCAATATCGCTATCGGTCGGGCAGCATCTGACCTGGGGGCATGGGGGTTCGAGCCCTGCATACCGCAGACAGGCTTCTTTGGCCATTTCATCATCTTCTCCATTTGCAATATGTGTCCACTGCGCCGTATCGATGTCCGGATTGCGAGCTGCAGCCGTGTAGCGTGGGATCTCGTGAAGGGCGAAGGTGTACCAGTTGATCATATTTTCAGACCGGTCGAGAGCGCCTACCTTCATCCAGACTTTTCTTTCCAAATGCTCCTTTCCTATAAACCTGAAGGCAAGCTGATAGGGGTCTTGGCCGCTGACCACGATTCTTCCTGAGACTTCGGTCCCATCGGTCAGTCGAATGCCTTTCGCCGTCCCATTTTCAATGATGATCTTGTCCACTTCCCTTCGGGAATAAAACTTGCCCCCGTGCTCCACAAAAAGCCTGATCACAGCATGGGCGATATTATGCGTTCCGCCGACAACCCGGTTGTTTTCCCTTCGACCTTGAGCTATAAACCATCCCGTTCCGCCCAAGGGCTTCATGGGGTTGATATCCATCCTGGCGATCACGCTTGTCATCAGTGCCCTATATTCCGAACTTTCGAACAAGGCTCGGCCACTATCCACCATAGACATCAAAATCAGCTGAGGGTCCAGGACAGCGTCTGGACGCTTGAGGTAATCCTTGTACCACCTCTCCATCGGGTCCGGCTCCTCAGGCGGGGGTGCGATGCTGAATATCGTCTCAAGCAGGGCTTCTCTTCGACCCAACCTGAAATGAGCATCATCAAATTTCAGGAACGTTTCAGCATCTCTCTCTGAATACCGCGCGATCTCTTTGGCAGTTTTCTCGCCGCTTGGGTCGTCAAAGTACGAATAAATGACAAGGGAATCCTCCGGCTTGCTCTTGATCACCTGGGCCAGCCCGACCTTGTACCCGAAGAATTTAGCCCCGTACTCCTCAAACTTCGGAAAATCATACAGAAGCGGGAGGAAATACCAATCCGACATCGTGCTGGAATGGGTATCGCCGATAAATCCGGGGGCCAGCCTCTCAATGGAGCACCATGCGCCGCCAAGCTCATGCATCCTCTCAAATATACAGACCTTCATCCCGCCGTAGCTCTGCAGGTACAAAGCTGTAACCAGGGCCTTCGATCCACCCCCAATGACAACCACATCAAACTTCTCATCTGCCATACCACACCTCCATCACGAAAAGACAATTTTGGCCTCTCCACCCGAAAGCATCAAACTGGAGGGCCGATGTTCCTCCAAACCCCTAATCCCGTGCGCTGTGTTCGGCTCCCACCCTGTTGAATGATGCCCGCTCCTTTCCGGCCAACGCGATTTCTATCCCC
>JAGUZM010000623.1 GCA_020060805.1 Deltaproteobacteria bacterium
CGCTGCGGTCAAAACCAAAAGGGATTTTGCCAAGGAATCCATCTCCCTCGAGCTTGAGACAAAGTGATGCCCCTTACCCCACCCCTCTCCCCCGGGTTCTGGGAGAGGAGAGGGTTTAGGGAGGACGGAGGGGGTTCTTGCTGACGCCACACCCTGAAGCCCCAGGGCATCAGGGCAGGGCTGAAATCATTACTGCATCAATTTTCCTTTGAGAACCATTTCCTTCGGCCAAGGCGCTACGCCGGATCGCATCTCGCGCCAAAAGGCAAATTCCCTCTTGAACTCTCCCTGGGAATCGAGCACCTTTTTCACATCAGGATGCTTAGCAGCCAGATCTTCGAGGTACTTGAAACTCGTTTTCGCGAACTCAACGATGGTGGCATCGTCCATCTTAACGAACTCGGCGTTCTTCCCGATGATCTTAAGGGCTTCCATATTCAGGTTCTCCTGCCAGGCATGAGCCCAGAGCTGAGTCTCTTTAGCGCTGATTTCCACAATCGCCTTCAGATCATCGGGGAGTTCATCCCACCTCTTCTTGTTGATCACCACGTCGAACTGGGAAGAGGGTCGGTGCACACCCGGTTGAATCACGTACTTGCTGACTTCGTGAAGGCCCGAGGGGATACTCGCTGCGGGGGTGCTGAATTCGCACGCATCAACGACGCCCCTTTCAAGGGCTGTATAGACTTCTGGACCGGGAAGAGGGATGACCGAAGCGCCCAGTTGAGTCAGGATGTCCATGTACCACCCTATGGTCGCTATCCTCATCCCTTTGAAGTCCTCGATCACGGTCGCTCTCTTGTTGGAAAGGAGACCCAGTCCCTGCCCCACGTTACCGCAAAAGAAAGGAACCAGACCGTAGCGGCCATAGAGTTCATCAAACATCTCCTTTCCGCCACGTTCATAATACCAGATGTTGTAGCCTTCCACGTCAAGGCCGAATGGCACGGATGCGTACGCGATGAAAGCCTCGTTTACGCCTTTCCAGTATCCCGGCCAGGAATGGAACGCGTCAAGGGTCCCTTTAGCCGTAGTATCGAATAACTCCATGGCAGGCACGATCGCTCCGGTGGGGAACCATTTGATATCGAGCCTTCCCCCACTTGCTGCCCTCACCGTGTCACAGAAATGCTTCGTGATCTCTGCGTAGTTAAGACCTCCCCAAGGATCGCTAATCCGCCAGGTGGTCTTTTTATCCGAGGTCGTCCATTTCTTGGTCTTCCACGCAAGGGCCCTTCTGTCTTCACCGAATCTCTGGATTTTCGCCTTTGTCGTCTGGGCAAGGCCTGTGGAATTCAAAGCAATCGCTATCATCATCGCCAGAATACCCAATCCTACCTTCTTCATCTTCTCACATCCTCTATGCAATAAGGTTCAGAACGAAGCGAATGAAAGCCCTGATGCAGGTGGATCAACGATCACAGGTTCAACTCAAGGGACCGCTTCTTGAGGTAATACTTGCCCTCCGGCGTTATTCCGACGATCCCGTCGCC
Organism: Deltaproteobacteria bacterium; assembly: GCA_020060805.1. GTDB lineage: Bacteria > Desulfobacterota > DSM-4660 > Desulfatiglandales > HGW-15 > JAHECH01. The sequence continues at coordinate 1,494 of JAGUZM010000623.1, forward strand.
AACAAGGTATTCCACTGCTTTGGGCCTGAAATCTCTCATGCCGATCCTGAAAGGGTTTGACTTGGCATAATGCAGTTCCACAGCGGATTTTTCATCAAAAGCGTTCTGTCTTTCCAGGTCCTTAACCGTAAAAGCGCAGGCCCGTTTAATACGCCAGTAGATGCCGTAACGGGTGAGGATGTACACCAGGGCAAGGAATAAAAGGCCAACAAGGATCTGGATGAAGTCATACATGAAAGGGCTCTCCTATTTTATCATTCCCACGACATACGGTCCTTCCGGCACCACGGCGACCCGGGCGCTTTTCCCTATCAATCGATCGACTGTTTTCTGAACGTCCTCGATCTTGATCGCTCCCATGTTTTTGACGTCATCGTCGGATAGACCTGGGGAGTAGACATAGACTTCTCCGGCGTAATCGAGGACCTGATAGATGTTCTGTGCACACCACTGGTCGATCACAAAATTGGAAGGATCACAGTAGCCGTCAATGAACTCCTTCGGAGTACAGACGGAACGAATGATGCCGCAGAATTCAGGGCTTCCAAGACCCTCCCGGCACTCGCATGCCACCACGATTGTCCCTCCCTTCTTTAGAATATTCTTGGCGCAGATGAGGGCTTTGCTGATCTGATAAAAGGTAGCATCCAGAGGGTATCCTCCGCCCGAGGTGATGACCAGGTCCATCCGCTCATCGATGGGCACCGCGGAGTGCTCATAAACCGTATCACAACCCGCGAGATGGGCATGCTGGTAATGGCCGGAAAAAACCCCGGCAATCCTGCGCTCCCTGTTAATCACCACATTGACGATGAAATCAACACGAGCAAGCTTAGCCACTCTGAGGCCATATTCATGAAATGGGTTTCCATCGAGAACACAGTTGGTCACCTTCGGATGATCGATCATCTTGTAGGAATGCATGAATTTCATCGTCTCAAAACTGGAGATTCCCGGGAGGATGGACTTTCTGCCCCCGGAGTAGCCTGCGTAAAAGTGAGGCTCGATCAGACCCGTCAGGATTTTCAGATCTGCATCAAGGTAATGCTTGTTGATCTCGATGGGAGCGCCGTCAATGACATCGATCTTCCGGTATTCTTCAGGCTTCCGGCAGTAGTGGTTGACAATCCTGAAATGCTCCATGATCTCCCGGCCAACCATGGACTCCAGCTCATCCCCCGCGTTGGGCCGGTGCATCCCGTTGGCGATCAGGATGGTGATGTCGTCTTTTCGGATCCCTGACTTTTGAAGGGTTTCAAGAAGGGGAGGGAGGATGACCCGATTCGGAACGGGTCTCGTGATATCGGAAATGACCACACAGGCGTTTTTTCTTCCTCGGGCGATATCTCTCAGAGGCGGGCTCTCCAAGGGCTTTTCAAGAGCCGCTTGCACGGCAGCATTCGGGTCTGGCAGAGCTTCGTGGTCCTTCATCTCGAGTAGGACCACCGAATCAGGGAGCTTCAGGTCAATCCTCTTTTCTCCGTAAAGAAGGCCCGTCTTTATCCTGTTTCCCTTTTCTTCCACTGCCCCCCCGAGATGATCGAGACCCAGCTGTTTTCTTTTCTGCTTATAGCAAAGGGGCAGGAGATAGACAAGTTTTTCTCTTCCGTTGGGCTATCCGGGGAGACGAGGCGAATGCTGTCCTTCGGCTTTCGCTCAGGACCGTGATTGGTTCGCTTTTGATCTGCGTTCTATTTCCCGTTTCCTCAGCTCCTTTCGCATAATTTTCCCTGTAGCGGTCATGGGGAGTTCCTTGACAAACTCGATCTCCCTCGGATACTCGTGTGCCGCCAATCGGACCTTCACCGTCCTCTTGATATCTTCCTCGAGTTCCGGGCTGAGTGTCACTTCCGGTTTTGGGACGATAAACGCCTTTACGATCTCAGTCCGGATCGGGTCGGGGATGCCTACAACGGCCACCATGCTCACTGAAGGGTGCTTCATGATGCAGTCTTCGATCTCGGCGGGTCCGATCCGATAGCCTGCACTGGTGATCACATCGTCCTTTCTGCCCACGAACCAGAAATATCCGTCCTTATCCTTTTTTGCCAGGTCTCCCGAAAGCCACCAGTCGTTGACGTATTTCTCCGCCGTGGCTTCGGGGTTCTTCCAGTACTCGATGCACATCACCGGATCGGGTCGCTTAATGCCCAGCTCACCGACGGAACCTACGGAGACAGGGTTGCCGCGGTCATCCACCACCTCCACGATATGGCCCGGTATGGCCTTTCCCATTGACCCCGGCCTGACTTCCATGATCTCTGAACAGGTGCCCACCACCAGGTTGACCTCGGTTTGGCCGTAGAACTCGTTTATGGTTAACCCCATCACTTCCTTGCCCCATTCCACCAGCTCTTCTCCCAGGGCCTCTCCGCCGCTGCCGATAGATCGCATGGAAAAGTCATGACGGCTCCGAGGGTCTTTAACCTGACGCATCATCTTGAGGGCGGTGGGGGGCATAAAGGCGTTTCGGACCCCGTACTTGGCCAGGAGGTGAAAGGCCTCTTCCGGGTCGAATTTCTTGGCCCGGTGAGCCAGAACGGGAACGCCAAAGTGCCAACTGGGCAACAGCACGTCCATGAATCCACCCATCCACGCCCAGTCTGCCGGCGTCCAAAAAAGGTCGTCCTCTTTTGGAAAGAAGTTGTGAGGCATCTGGATGCCGGGCAGGTGACCCAAGAGAGTCCGGTGGGCATGAAATGCCCCTTTGGGTGGACCGGTGGTGCCGGAGGTATAACTGATAAAGGCAGGGTCATCAGCCTTGCTCTTGATCGGCTCAAGATAGGGGGATCCTTTTTCCACCAAGTCCCAGAATTTTGGAACCCTTTCTCCACCCTCTCCCCTTGTCAGGATGACAACCTGGAGGTGCGGGAGTTTATCCTGTATCTCAACGATCTTCGGAAGGTTCGCCTCATCCGTTACGACACCTTTGCTCTCACTGTTCAGCAAACGGTGCTCCAGTGCTTCTGTGCCGAACAGGGTGAAGAGCGGGATCGCTACCGCACCGATCTTGTACAAGGCGATATGGCAAATTCCCGCCTCGGGAGATTGAGGCAGCATGATTCCCACCCGGTCTCCGCACTCAATCCCGTGCGCCTTGAGCGCGTTCGCAAACCGGTTTGACAGACGCTTCAGGTCCCAGAAGGTATACCGCTCAACCTGGCCTTTATCATCCTCATAGATCAACGCCATCCGGTACCGCTGGTGCGCCCATTTGTCGCAGATGTCCACACCCATGTTAAAATACTCCGGAATGTGCCAACGAAAGGAACTGTAGACTTCTTCGTACGTCTTCCCGGGTTTCAGCATGTCTAGCCTCCTTTCAGGCTGAGCTAACTGGCTCCTCGCAATAATTTGTGGGCGAAAAAGATTATCTGATGATCCGGCTCATGAAGGGTCGGGATGTCTTTTCTGAGGAGGAAGATCCCCCTTAACTTTACGGGGGCTGGGAACGCGCCGCTTCCTTGAGGGTGAGCATGGCCGCGCACCAAAGGTATTTTGCCGGGTAGAGCATCGAGCGCTAAATCATTAAGTATCTTTTTTTTATCTCTTCGTTGGCGCTCAATTCTTCGATGCGACCCTGATATCGAATCTTTCCCTTGTCAATCACATAGGCCCGCTCTGCGGTCATCATGGCAAACTTTACATTCTGCTCGGAAAACAGCATCGTTTCTCCCATCTTCCCTAGCTCCAAAATCTGCCTGCCCAGGTCCTTCACCACGATGGGCGCCAATCCTTCGACAGGTTCATCGAGGAGAAGCAAGTCAGGGTTGCCCATGAGGGTCCTTCCAACGGTCAATGCCTGCTGCTCGCCCCCGCTCAGGTACCCCCCCAGATGTTTATCCAACCGCTTAAGGAGGGGAAAAAGCCCATAAATCCTGTCCACAGTCCATGGCTTGCCGTCAAACTTCCTGGGGATCTTGATCGCAAGTTCCAGGTTTTCCCGTACCGTGAGATCAGGGAAGATCAAACGGTTGTCCGGGACGTATCCCATTCCTTTTTGCGCGATGTAATAGGGAGGTCGGCCTTTCATTTCTTCGCTATGGAATAGTACGCTCCCGGATCGAGGGGGTGTCAGTCCCATGATGCTCCGCATGGCCGTTGTCTTGCCCGCGCCGTTCCGTCCCAGGAGACAGACGATTTCACCGCGATCGACGGACATGGAAACATCGAAAAGAATATGACTCGTTCCATAAAAGGTGTTTATCTTCTTGACCTCTAAGATCATGCTTCCTCCCCCAGATAGATCTTTTGCGCTGTTTCATTTGCCCTAACCTCTTCCGGGGTGCCTTGAGCGATGATGGTTCCCTGGTGTAAAACAGTCAGGCGACGGGCATACCCGAAAACCACGGACATGTCATGCTCGGTAAACAGAATCGTCAGCCCCATCTCCCGGTTGAGCCTCTTGACCAGTTCCATGGTTTCATGGGTCTCCTCGCCGGACATGCCGGCCGTCGGTTCATCCAAGAAAACCAGATCGGGCTTACTCCCCAGAGCGATGGCGAGTTCCAGCCGTTTTTTGTCCCCTTGTGAGAGGTTTCCTGCAAGACTATCTGCATGCTCGGAAAGCCCCGCGGTCTTAAGAAGCTCATCCGTCTCCTGTTTGGCCAATCGCTCCGCCGGGATGAAGAAATAGAGGGTCCGCTTCTGTTGCGCGAGTATTGCCTGCCGTATGTTCTCGTAGGTCGTCAGTGCGGGATAGATGTTGCTGACCTGGAAGGCCCTGGATATGCCCAGCCGCACGATCCGATGAGGTGGCCAGTTGGTAATATCCCTCCCCTTGTACCGCACCTCACCCGAATCCACCTTATGGTACCCTGTCAGCAGGTTAAAGAAGGTGCTTTTGCCTGCGCCGTTGGGGCCGATGATGGCGGAAAGTTCTCCCTTCCTCATTTCGTAGTTGACGTCGTTCGTGGCCTGCAGTCCGCCGAATGACTTGTTCAGCTGCGTCACTTTGAGGATAACTTCTTCTGCCATATCACCTTTTCTCCATTCAGGTCGGTTACTCCAAGTTCTTTCCGAAGCGCCGGGACCTAAACCATTTTGTCCTTGCCTCAGCCAACCCAAGGACTCCCCCGGGCATGAACAGTACGACGAAGATGATGACGCTTCCTATGACCAGGGGCCAGTATTCCGTAAAACCGGTGACAAAGGCCATGAGGAAGGTGTAGATCACCGAGCCGATCATGGGGCCCAAGAATCCCATGGGGCCGCCGATCACGGCCATGAAAACAGGGATTCCGGATTGATGCCAGTTGCAGAGATCCGGGGCAATGCTTCGATTGAACGGCCCCCAGAGGCCACCGGCCAGCCCGGCGAACATGGCCGCGACCACGAAGTTAATCAGCATGTATCTGCGAACATTGATACCGATGAACCGGGTTCGATCCGCATTTTCCCTGATACTCCGCATCGTGTAGCCGAAGGGAGATCGGCTGATGTACCACATCACGATCAGGGCAGCCGTAACCACACACAACGTGAAATAATAATAGGCCGTTGCGCCGAAGAGAAGCTTCGGGGGGACGATCCCCTGGAGGCCGTCATCTCCGCCGGTGAATGAATACCACTGAAAAATGATGTAGTAGAGCATCTGCCCGAATGCGAGGGTCAGGATGGCAAAATAGATCCCCGTCAGGCGCACGCAAAAATAGCCGATGATCAGGGCACACATGCCTGCCGCTGCCATGGACACGACCAGGCCGACGGGCAACGGAAGGGATGCCTTCACCATAAGGAGACCCGTCGCATAAGCCCCCACACCGTAATAAGCAGCATGTCCGAAACTGAGCTGGCCCATGTAACCGAAAATCATGTTGAAACTCACGGCAAACAGACCCAAGATCAGGATCTCGACGGCCACGTGAACCCAGAATTCACCCACAACAAGGGGCAAAACCAGCCCGATGATAAATATCAGTCCAAGCCACCAATATCGCTTCATGGGCATTTATCCTATCTGTGTGAACGATCATGTCCTCATGGGTGTTCCGAACAGACCCCATGGGCGGACAATAAGTGTGAAAGCGGTGACGACAAATATCAACACAAGGGCGCCCTGGGGCCAAAAAAGAATGGAGAAGGAATAGACTTCCCCCACGATCATCGCGCCCATAAAAGTACCCAGGAGACTGCCGAACCCCCCTATCACAACCACGCAAAAGGCCTGAACAACCACGGCCATGTCCATCCCCAGTGTGATAGAACCGACAGGTGCCTGAACAGCCCCGGCCAGGCCGGCAATAAAAACTCCCAGCACAAACACGCCTGTGTAGATCCGTGGTATTCGGATTCCCAGGGCGCTGACCATTTCCCGACTGAATACGGCAGCCCTCACAATGTGCCCATACTTGGTCTTTTTCAGGAACCACCACAGCCCTACGGCCACACCCACCCCTACCAGGATGACAAAGACAAAGTAGGAATCGAATGGTATGTCGAACAAGAAGATGGGACCCGCCACCAAAGGGGGTCGAGCGATGATTTTGTCCTCCACCCCCAGGTCAGCTTAATAAGGTCGCCGACGACAAGAATCAGGCCATAAGTGAGCAATAGCTGTTCCGGAAGCTTACGGTCGTAGACCCGGCGCAGCAGCAGCACCTCAATGATCCAGCCGACTGCGGCCAGGGCCAATGAGGCGAGAGCAATACTCACCCATAACCCGAAGCCGTAATCCTGCATCAGATGCCAGAAGGTGTAGCAGAAGTACGCGCCGGCCAGCCAGAGGGTGGCGTGGGCAAAATTGAGGATGTTCATGACCCCGAAGATGAGGGATAAGCCCGAGGCGATGAGAAAAAGCATCATTCCCCGGGCCAGTCCGCTCATGAATTGTGCAAAGAGCAGCGAAATATCCATAGATTATTCTCGCTCATTTCTTCTCTTCTTTAGCCCGATCCGCGATAATCTCCGCCTCGGGGCGCCAAGAATCAGGACCCTTGACTTCGACCAAATCGTGGTAAATCGGGAAGGGGTACTTGGGATCATCCGCCACGACGCCGATGTAGGATGAGCAGCTGAGCTGATTGTCTATGAGACGAAACGAGAGCTTGCCCCTGGTCGTATTGACTGTAGCACCCTTCAAGGCATCTCGGACCTTTTCCGTGTCAATGCTGCCTGCTTTCTCAACGCCCTGCTTCAGGACATAGACGGCGTCATATTCCATGACAGCCCAGTCGCTGGGATACCGGTCGTATTTGGCTTTGAAGTTTTTCACAAAGTCGGCCATCATGGGAACGTCCAGGTGGGCAAAGAAGGGGGCCCGGCAAAGGCCCACCAGCCCACGGGTGAGCGTTTTGGCCTGTATGATCAACTCGGAGACGCTGATCAAGGATCCCGGATAGGGAATCTTTTCGAAAAACCCGTAGGCCGTTGCCTGTTGCATCCAGGCCACATTGTCCTTGGCCGCGATGGAGCCGATCACAAAGTCGGGTTTTTGAGCCATAATGGCCGTGATGTAAGATGTGAACTGCGTCTCACCAAGGGCCGGCCAGAATTCCTTTTTCAGTTTTACTTCCGGTGCGAACTCTTTCAGGAGAGCGACGGTATTCTGCTGCGTCGATCGGCCCCATTCATAATCCGAGGCGATGGTCACGTACTCTTTCCATCCCTTCTTCTTGGCCAGTTCGGCAACACCCAGGACCACGGCCTTGGCCTGCATATAGCTGTTGGGGACCACTTGATAGGTGTATGGGCTGAAGTTGTCTTTGGTGATGCTTTCCGAGTTGCTGATGGCCGCGATGTGCAAGACCTTGTATTCCTGGCAGATCGGTTTGATGGCGACGGCAACGGCGCTGGAATAGGTCCCGAGGACGGTCCTTACCTTATCTCTCAAGATCAAGTCCTTGACCTCACGGACGCCAACATCCGGCTTGGTGTGGGTATCCCTGACAAAGACCTCGATAGGATGCTTTTTCAGGAAACCGCCCTGGGCATTGATTTCCTCCACGGCCAGTTTGATGGCATCCACACCGTCCTTGCAATACAGAGCCCCGGTCCCCGTGATGGCCAGAGCAACCCCAAGGTTGTAGGTCTCCGCTGCTTGGCTCCTATCCGGACTGGACATGCCTCCAAGCAGAATGAACGCACAGATAATGACCATAAATTTTGACTTCTTCATCGTGTCACTCCTTTCGCACCAACAAGGTTTAGAGTTCCGAGCATCGAAGAAAATGCCGCGCTTTACCCTTACCTCCGGCATCACCTCCTTTTCTTTATTCGGATTTATGTATTTGAGAGATTAGAATAAACGACACTAGGACTCAAAAGCCTTTGAATCATCGATCGATAAGGATCGACGCACCGTTTCTTGATCGATCCCAGAGCGACCCGGATCGCCTACGTTCGAATACATGGTTCTACAATATCTCCCCTGGAACGGAGCGAAAAGAGTAGAGGCTTCGTTCTTCGCCGAGGCTACGGCGGATACACTTTTCGCATTCATCGTCCCCCTTCCGGGCGAGGGTTTCTGCAAAGGCAGGTGAAAGAGCAACCCCTTAGTAGGTCAGTACCATTCCGCCGTCAAACAGGAGGTCCCCTCCCACAAGATATTTCGCATAACGAGAGAATCCGAAGATGAAAAGGTTAGCCACCTCAACGGGTGACATCATCTCCTTGATCCTGGAGGTACCCATCATCACCTCTTGCACGACTTGCTCGGGCGTGATGCCCCGCTGCTCTGCCTGGGCAGGAATCTGATGGAGGGCAAGGGGGGTCTTTACGAAGCCCGTGCTTATGGTGAATGCCCGGACCTTCCCGCCCCCTTCTGCGGCGATGGACTGTGTAAGCCCTCTCAGACCGAACTTGGTAATGTTATAGACCGGCTTGTTGATCGTGCAGATGTGGGCATGGACAGAGGCCATATTGCCGATCGCTCCCGTACCGTCTCTGCTCTTCTTCATGTGAGGGATGGCCAGTTTGGATAAATAGAAGGGGGCTCGCAGCATGAGCTTTTGCATGAGGTCGTATTTTTCCATCGGGAAATCCTCAACAGCGTTGATATGCTGGATACCCGCGATGTTGGCGAGGTATTTGATGGTCCCGAGCTTTGCGGCGCCTGCCATGGCCTTTTCGATCTCTTCGTCCTTGGTCAGGTCCGCCTTGATGAAGATCATCTGGCCCCCCATGTCACGAGCCGTCTTTTGGGTCTTTTTCCCTTCCTTTTCATTGATGTCGAGTCCAACCGTCATCAGGTTGTTGGCCGCAGCGGCAATGGCTGTTGCTCGACCGATCCCGGTCCCCGCGCCCGTCACAACGCACACGTTGTCGGCAGTGAAATTGTCATCCTTCAGAATGAGGATGTGATCTTTTTTTATTTGCGGTTCCTTGATATCCATGGCAGTCCTTCTTATTTTTCCTTTTTACTCCGCTCACCCTCTTCGCCGGAATCTTTTCGCGGGCATGAAAGGGCACCTGTCTATTCCCGTATAACTCTAGCAATTCCCAGGCCAACAGAGACCGTGGCAAGCCCAAGAATCTCGAAGCACGCCTTAGGCCTGAGAATAAGACCTTTTCTCGCCAGGGAGATTCCAGGGACCCCTGAATTCTATTGCCCTTCCTCTGAAAATCAGTTATCTTTCGTATCAAATCCACTACATGTGGCCAAGCTGCTACAGGGGAAGGTATGGGAAAAAAAAGGACTCTCCTCCATGAACTCAGCATGATGGGACCCGTCTTCGACGCTATTCCCAACGGCATCATGGTAACAGATGCCGAGGGCCAAGTGATCTATTTCAACAAGCCTTACGGCGAATTTCTCGGGATAGACTCGGATGCCCAGATCGGAAAACACTGTACCGAGGTGGTCGAGAACTCCCGAATGCATATCGTGGCCCAGACCGGAAAACCGGAGATCAACTGGAGCCACCTGATCAAAGGGCAGAGGATGGTCGTCCAACGCATTCCCATCAAGGAAAACGGTAAAGTCGTCGCCGTCTTCGGCCAGGTGATGTTCAAAAACGTAAAGGATGTGACGAAGCTGGCCAAGAAACTCTCTCTCCTTGAATCCAAGGTGGAACTCTATGAAAAGGAACTTCTGGCGCTTCGTTCCTCCCGCCACACCCTGGAAAGCATTGTGGGCGTGTCCAAGGCCGTCAAGGATCTCAAGAAGCAAGCTCTGAGAGCAGCAGCAACAAACCTTCCGGTGATGATCACGGGAGAGAGCGGAACGGGCAAGGATCTCTTTGCCCAGGGGATCCATCAGGCAAGTCCCAGGAAGCTCTATCCCTTTGTCCGAATCAACTGCGCGGCCATCCCCAAAGACCTCATGGAATCAGAGCTCTTCGGCTACGAGAAGGGTGCTTTCACCGGCGCCAGATCGAGCGGCAAGCCGGGAAAATTCGAGTTGGCAAGCCACGGCACGGTGTTTCTTGACGAAATCGGGGATCTCCCCGTCTCCATGCAGCCCAAGCTCCTACGTGTGCTCGAAGACAAGGAATTTGAACGCGTTGGTGGGACCCGCATCATCCGGTCGGATTTCCGTCTCATCGTCGCCACCAACCAGAACCTTGACGATATGATCGCGGACCGCCGTTTCCGCAAAGACCTCTTCTACCGGCTCAACGTGATTCCCCTTCCAATCCCCCCACTCCGGGAGCGAAGGGAGGACATTATCCCGATCGCGGAGCATCTCCTCCGTCAAATGGCCGAGGAAGCTTCTCTGCCGCAGATCCGCCTCCACGAGGACGCTCAAGAGGCTCTAAACGACCATGATTGGCCCGGTAATGTCCGGGAGTTGACCAATGTCCTGGAAAGGGTGCTTTCCGCTCTGGAGGGGCATACGATTCACCGACATGATCTTCCCTTCTATCTCCTTCGAAGCCATCGGGGCGCGGTCAACGCAGGCCCCGCCGCCTTGAGGGACATGCAACAAAGAGCTGAAAAGCAAACCATTATCCATGCCCTCACAGCCGCCAACAACAACAAAGCAGCCGCTGCCAAGCTTCTCGGGATTCACCGTACCCATCTCTACAAGAAGATGAAGAAACACCGCCTTCCTCCGACTTCAAGATCAGAGGATGACCCTGTTTAGAGAACAACATAACACGGCCTCATGGAATACTCGCAAGCCGGGATGATTCCTCCCTCTGCCGTAGAACCCCTCCTCCCCCTGAAGGCTTGATCCTTATTTTTGCTCACCCCTCCTTCAGCTTCGGTGGTTTCGGAGGGCTCACCACCGCCTCTCCATCCACCACCCTCACCCCTGAAAATGACAAATGACACACCCTGAACCGTGCACCTTGTACCTTCCTCATTCTCAGTCTTCCTTCAGTTCCGCGATGTTTGCATAGAAATCCAGAACTTCGGGGTTTCTCAAGGCGTCTTTGTTCAGAACCGGTTTTCCCTGAATCACCTTTTTCACCGCCAGTTCGACTTTCTTCATGTTCAGGGTGTACGGCACATCGGGCACGGCGATGATTTTGGCCGGCACATGGCGTGGCGACGCGTTTGATCGCAGGGTGGTGTTGATCTTCTTCTTGAGGTCGTCGGTCAGGCTTTGCCCCGGTGCAAGCTTGACGAAGAGGATGACCCGGACGTCTCCCTTCCAGTCCTGGCCCACCACGAGACTGTCCGCGACCTCCGGCATCTGCTCCACCTGCCGGTAGATTTCAGCCGTTCCGATGCGCACGCCTCCGGGGTTCAAGGTCGCATCCGACCTGCCGTAGATGACCACGCCTCCCCGGTCGTTGATCTCGATGAAATCGCCGTGACGCCACACTCCGGGATACACGTCGAAGTAGGCGTTGTGATACTTTTCGCCCTCAGGGTCATCCCAGAAATAGATGGGCATGGGAGGTGCGGCGGCGAGACAGACCAATTCGCCCTGCTGGTTCCTGGTCGGCTTGCCCTGATCGTCGAAAGCCTCCACTTTCATGCCCAGACACCTGCACTGCAACTCTCCGGCGTAAACCGGGCCCATGGGGTTGCCGCCCGCAAAGCAACCGTTGATATCCGAGCCGCCCGAGATAGAGGCCAGCTGGATGTCCTTCTTCACCTGGTCATAGATGAATTCAAACCCCTCCACGGACAGGGGTGATCCCGTGGAAAGAACGGCCTTGAGGGGCGCCAGGTTGTACTCTTTTCCGGGCTTGACCCCTGCGGCCATGAGGGCTGCGATATAGCCTGCGCTCGTCCCGAAGTGGGTGATTTTGTGGTCCTGGGCCATTTTCCACAGCGCTCCCGGGTTGGGATGGAACGGATTGCCGTCAAAGAGGACGAGGGTCGCTCCCACGGCGAGCCCGCAGGTGAGCCAGTTCCACATCATCCAGCCGCACGTGGTGAAATAGAAAAGGGTGTCCTCCCGCTTCAGGTCGCTGTGAAGCAAAAGCTCTTTCATCTGGTTGATGAGCACCCCTCCCGCGCTCTGCACCATGCACTTGGGAAGGCCGGTGGTACCCGAGGAATACATGATGTAGTGGGGATGATCGAAGGGCAGTTGTTCGAACTTTATCTTCAGGTTTGCTTTGGAAGACCTGAAGTCACGGTAGTGAACAGCGTTAGGTATGGAGCGGATGTCCGGTTCCTTCTCCGTGTAGGGGACAACCACGACTTTTTCGATGCTCGGGATCTCTTTCAGGATGTTGGAGATGCGATCGAGGGAATCGAGGCTTTTTCCCTTGAACCAGTAGCCGTTCGCTGTGAAGAGGATTTTGGGCTTTATCTGCCCGAACCGGTCGAGGACGCCTTTGATCCCGAAGTCGGGGGAGCACGAGGACCAGGTTGCGCCGACACTCGCGGCAGCGAGCATGGCAAAGATCGCCTCGGGCATGTTCGGCACGAACCCCACCACCCTGTCGCCCGGCTTCACGCCCGCTTCTCTCAACGGCTTGGCGAGGCGGGCGACCTCCTCGTAAAGTTCCCCGTAGGTCACCTTTCTCACTTCATGATCCTCACCCAAGAAGATCAGGGCTACATGGTCATCCTGATAGCGGAGAAGATTTTCCGCGAAATTGAGCCGCGCCCCTGAGAACCATTTCGCACCAGGCAGCTTTTTCGGGTCGTCCACCACCTTCTTGTACGGCTTTGAGGCCTTGATCTCAGCAAACTCCCACATGGCAGCCCAGAAATCCGGGATGTTCTCCACGGACCATTCATACAACTGGGCATACTCCTTGAATTTCTTCCGGTGCTTCTTGTTGATCAGGTTCATGAACCGGTACATGTGGCTGCTCTTGACCTTCGCCTCGGAAGGCTTCCACAACATCTTTGCCATGACTTACCCCCTCCCTAGGTTTGACGTTCGCTTTTTTCTCCAGATGTGTCGAAAGGAAACAGCTTACTCAACACAAAACTTTCATCGCAAGTTCTATACCAACTCTCCGCTCATTTATCAAAAAAGAAATCATTCCCCTGCTCCCGCGCCTCTCATCTTCGCTGCCCCAAATGTCTCTACAGGGAAGGGGCTTAAGGATTGCCCGCAGGAGCGGGAAGGGGTATATTGGCTATTGAGATTGGGAAGCTTAAGCCTTCCGAAACATGACGAAAGGAGTGCGGGAACCGTGAAAAGGATTCTGGGAATCTACGGCAGCCCCAGGCGGAAGGGTAACACCACCCTTCTTCTTCAAAAAGCCGCTCAGGGTGCAAGGGATGCGGGAGCCAAGGTTGAGGAGATCGTGTTGAGGGACCTGAAAATGTCACCGTGCCTGGAAATCTATGGATGCAAGGAAACGGGCCGGTGCGTGATCAAAGACGACTTTCAAAGAGTCTATGATCAACTCCTTCGCTGTGACGGGCTGATGCTCGCCTCCCCGATCTTTTTCTATACCGTCAGCGCCCATACGAAAATTCTGATGGACCGGTGTCAGTCCCTTTGGGTGAAAAGGTACTGGCTGGAAAAAACGCCTTTCGGCAAAAGGGAACTCACGAAAAAGGGACTTTTCATTTCTGTGGGCGCCACGAAAGGAAAGAGGCTTTTCGAAGGGGTCGGGCTTACGGTCAGGTATTTTTTCGACGCCCTCGACATGGAGCTGTGGAGATCCCTTTTGTATCGCGGCCTGGATTTCGAGGGGGACGTCTTGAAGCATCCCGACTACCTTGAGGAGGCCTACAACTCCGGGAAGGCTATGGCTCAGACTCTGGCCTCAAAATAGGTCTCCCAAAGTGCCTTCTGTTTCGATCATTCCGTTTCGGCCGACCAACCGTCTTTGAGATTAGGCCCGCCTCCGCCGGAACCGCTTGCCGACCTAAAGCGCCGGATTTGCGTTTGACTCAATTTCCGTTTTCCAGCCACTCCCTTATCTCCGGCGTGATCGCATAAACACCTTTCCTCCGGGCCACTGTCTTCAGAAACCCCTTTCTCAGGCGAGCCGGCAATTCCGTGGCGGCGATTTCGACCGCTTCCTCGGAATTGCGGCGGATGAGGTAAATTCTGGGGGGATCGTCCCAGGTGTTGACGACAAAGTAGTGAGACACATCGTTCTTAGATCTGACCAGATGCTTGCCGTGAGACCAGTTGTTGCCCCACTCCAGGTAGCGGGTGACGGCTTCCTCAGGGGTCATATCCCAGTCCACGGCATTCATGAGATCAGGGTCTCTTCGAATTTGTTCAAGGGTGAGCATGAACGGCTTCTCCTGCAAAGCTACCCGATCAACAACCTCTGTTAATTTAAGCACCATCCCGGCCGGTGCAACTTCGCCTCCGTCCCCTAAGATACTCCCCTTGAGGGCCCTCTGGTCCTCGACGTCATTTGTCGAAGTCGATGGTGAGTTCAAACACCCCTTGCTCCAGCTTGGCTTTCACGGCTAAGTCTCCTTTCTCGAACACTTTCATCATGGCCTTGTTGGAGGCCAGCACGTCCGCCGTGAAACCCCGGATGCCCCGCTCCCTGGCGATACGGACGAGCATGCTGTACAAAAACGTGGCGATGCCCAGGCCCTGGTATTTTTCATCCACCACAAAAGCCACGTCAGCATACGGCCGCCGCTGATCTCTGATGTACCTCGCCTCAGCAATGATGTGCTCGCGTCCGGGTCCACCCACCACGCCCACGATGGACATGGCTCGATTGCAGTCCACGTTGACGTACTCCTGCATTTTGGCGTGGGGCATGGTCCTCAGGTTGCTGAAATAGCGGTAGTAAACCCCCTCATCGGAGAACCGGTAGAAAAGCCGGCGCATTTCCTCCTCATCCGAGGGCTTGATCGCCCTGAAATTGACCTCGATCCCGCCCTTGAAACTCTGTTTTGTGGCGACATCCGCCGGGTAGAGGCTGGCGCACTCCGCGAGGTAGATCTGGTCCCCATACAGAATCTTCTTTTCTTTGGCCTGCTCCACCAGTTTTTGCCGATCCTCGGGATGCGCGATATCGATCAGGGCCTGAGCCCTTTCCCGGAGTGTCCTTCCCCGCAGGTTGGCCACGCCGTATTCGGTGACCACCATGTCCACCGACTCCTTCAGGCTGAACTGATTGGGGTATTCCTCGATGGAAATACGAACATTCGGCCATCCCTTTCTGTTCCGGCTCGGGAGCGCAAAAATCGTGCACCCTTTCGATGAAATCTCCGCGCCGTTGACGAAATCCATGGCTTCCCCCGGCCCGGCAGCCACATTCCCTCTTCCGGAATGGAGGGCTATTCGGCCTGACAGATCCACCTTTCTTGCAGGCAGGATTGCCGTAAAACGGGGGTTGCGGCCGATCTGCAGGGGGTCGAAGACCTTGTCGATCGCTTGGAATTCAACGAGGGGGTTTCGGTTCAGCCATGCCATCAGTTCCGCGGTGCCGATGGCGTAGGAGACGACCGACTTGCCTCTCCAGATCTCTTTCTGGCGATTGGTCACGGCCCCCGCCCTGACCAGATCCATCAAAGGGTCGGTAAAGAAAGGGGAATGGACGCCCAAGTGGCGCTTCCGGGAAAGATGGGGACCCAACGCTTCGTAGAGAGGCCCGATGGAGAAGGCGATGCAACTCCCGTTGTCTATCACCGAAGCGACGTTTGCCGCCACCCGGTCAAAGATTTCGTCCACCGGCCAGCGGGGGAAGAAGATGAGGGGCTCCGTGGAGCGCACCAGAAAATCGAACTCCGAGACATGGGCAAAGGTGTCTCCGAAGGTGACGGGGACCTGGGTGTTGATCTCGCCCACGACCAGGGGAGCCCTCTCCATGGCCATCCTCGCCACATCCACGGCCACGCCTAGGCTGCAGTACCCTGCTTCATCCGGGGGCGTGATCTGCACGAAAGCGACATCGATCTGGATCTGTCTGGATTCGATCAGCCTGGGGATTCGTGAAAAACGGCTCGGGATGAGGTCCACGCTACCCTGAAGAATCGCTTCACTCGCCACCCAGCCTGAGAAAAAAGTTTTGAGGCGGTATTTCTGGGAGCGAAGCTCCTTGAGCGATATGGCCTCCCCGAGGCTCACAAGCTGGATCAGCTCCAGATCCTGGAGGTTATTTGCATCTGATTTCATCAAGTGCTTGACCAGGGTCCTCGGTTCGGCGACGCCCGTTCCGATGAAAATGGTCATCCCCGGCTCGATCTTATCCAGAACTTCCTCCGGGGATACGATCCGCTCTTCCCACGAACTCCCTCTATCCGTTTTCATGGCTGCAACTCTTCAAGCATGTGATCAAGACTATCGCCCCTCGTCCATGTCTCACCCATTGACGAGCGAGGGGGCCTTCTCTGAAATGCCTGGCGGGAGGGCACCGTCTTTTCACGACTTATCTGTGGGGGAAGCCCCGGCCCCGAGCGCAGGCGAGGGGAACGGTGGAGGGGGCAAGTTTCCCTCGCAGATAAGTCGTAGA
>JAGUZM010000054.1 GCA_020060805.1 Deltaproteobacteria bacterium
CGACTCTTTCTTGAAACGCCAGAAATCCGGAGAATTCGGTCTCATCTTCAATGACACCTGGGGAGCTCCTTACGAGCCTCACGCCACGATGAGTTCCATGCGAGTGCCGTCCCATGCAGACTTTCAGGCCCAGTCCGGGCTCCCTATGAAGGCCGAGTTGGATGCCAAGATCGGCCAAGTTCTGGGAAGCGTCGACGAGAATCAAAGAAGAAGCTTGTACCGGTATCTCCTCACCACGCTGCACGAACAGGCCGTTTACCTGCCTCTCAGCTTCATCACGAATGTGATCGTGCACAGGGGAGACCTCCTGAATGTGTCCTTCGGCTGGACACGATACGAGATCCCCTTTGAAGGAATGGAGAAACGATAGGGGCAGGGGAGTCACTGTGACCAAATTTGCGCTCAAGAGGATACTCTTTCTTCCACCCATTTTGCTGGCGGTGTCCATCGTCGTCTTTCTGATCCTGCGATTGGGAGAAGGGGATCCGGCCATGGCCTACCTTCGCCTTTCCCAGATCCCGCCCACGGACCAGGCTTTGGCCGAAGCGCGTGAGCATCTGGGGCTCAACCTCCCTCTGCCGGTCCAATACTTCCAATGGCTCACCAAGGCTGCGGCCATGGATTTCGGGATGTCCTACGTCACGCGGAGGCCCGTGCTCGACGACCTTTTGTACTACCTGCCGAAAACTCTCACTCTGGCCGGGGTTTCCATGTTACTCACCATGCTGCTCAGTTTCCCCTTGGGAATCCTTTCCGCCCTGTATCGCGAGCGGTGGATCGATCAGGCAACTCGGGCCATCTCCTTTCTGGGTGTCTCCATGCCGAGTTTCTGGCTGGGGTTTTTGCTTGTCTTCGTGTTTTCGGTGAAACTGGGGTGGCTGCCCCCTATGGGAAGGGAGGGTGCCGGGTCGGTGATCATGCCTTCTTTTGCCCTGGCGCTGATGTCCATGTGCATCAACACGCGACTCATCCGGGCGAGCATGCTGGAACAAATGGGGCATCGGACGGTCCTCTATGCGCGGGCAAGAGGGGTCTTGGAGCGTTGGGTCATCGGCCGCCATGTGCTCAAGAATGCGCTGGTCCCGGTGGTAACGGCCATGGGGATGCATGTGGGCGAGCTGCTGGGGGGAGCGGTGGTGGTGGAAACCCTTTTTGCCTGGCCGGGCATAGGCCGCTATGCCGTGACGGCGATCTACAACAGGGACTTCCCGGTCATGCAGTGCTTCATTCTTCTTATGACTGTTATTTTTGTGCTCTGCAACCTGCTCGTGGACATTCTCTACGCCTGGCTCGATCCCCGGATCCGGATGGAAGGAGAAAGCGGGTCATGAAAACACACAGGCTCCTTTTAAAGCGCAAGCTGGTGGTTTTTAGCGTCGTGGTTCTCGGGCTGATCTTTAGCTTGGCTGCCTTGGCGCCGTGGGTTGCACCGCACGATCCGGCGGAAGTGGATCTGGAGAAAAAGCTTCTCGATCCCAGTCTGACGCACCCCCTCGGTACGGATCACCTGGGTCGGGACGTCCTCTCTCGGCTGATGTACGGTGCACGGGTTTCCGTCGGCGCGGTGCTCGCCATCGTTCTTTCAATCCTTGCGCTGAGTTTCGCTGTGGGCGCCGCGGCGGGATATTGGGGAGGGTGGATCGACTCGCTGCTGATGCGTTTTTGTGACGTATTCCTCACCTTCCCGACGTTTATTCTGGCCATGTTCATGGTGGGTGTCCTGGGCACAGGCTTGACCAACGTCATTCTGGCTATCGTGTTGACCCACTGGGCCTGGTATGCACGGATCATCCGAGGCTTGGTGCTGAGCCTCAAGAACCGGGAGTACATCCTGGCAGCCCGGGTGGCCGGAACCCCTCGTCTCAAGATCGTGCTCCGACATCTTCTGCCCCCGGTAGCGGCTCAGTTGATCATTCTGGCCACCCTGGACATGGGCCACATGATTCTTCATGTCTCGGGTCTTTCGTTCCTAGGTCTCGGAGTGCAACCGCCTACGCCTGAATGGGGGGTCATGATCAACGATGCCCGGCAGTTCATGTGGACCAACCCGCAGCTCATGATGTACCCGGGCCTCATGATTTTTCTCACCGTCATGGCCTTCAACATCCTGAGCGACGCGCTGAGGGATATGCTGGATCCCAGCATCCGGTCGGAGGGAAACTGATTCATGACTTGCGCTGCTGTTCTGACCGTCAAAGATCTTCGTGTTGCCCTGGACAAAGGGGATTCTCTCCATCCCCTGGTAAAGGGAGTGAGCTTTTCCGTCGGTAGAGGGGAGATTCTTGGTCTTATCGGACAGAGCGGATGCGGTAAATCGGTCACCTGCCTGTCTCTTCTCGGTCTCCTGCCGCCGAACCTTACACAGACCGGAGGCGAGGTATGGCTCAATGGCACGGCGATCACTCATTTGGGTGCTCGCGAAGTCAGATCCCATCGCGGCCGCGGAGCGGCCATGATTCTCCAGAACCCCATGAGCTGCTTTAACCCCATTGTCAGGATTCGTCAGCATTTTATCGAGACATTAGATTCCCACCGGTTGACAGGTTCCGATCGGGGAATGCAGAGGGTCAGGGATTCGCTCGAGGAAATGGGGTTTACCAATCCAGAGGAGATCCTCGGTCTCTACCCTTTCCAGATGAGCGGCGGCATGCTTCAACGGGTCATGATCGCCCTGGCCCTTTCGCTTGAGGCGCCGCTTCTGATCGCAGACGAGCCGACGACGGATCTGGACGTGCTGTCTCAAGACAGGATCTTGAATCTCCTGAGGGGATTGCGGGACAAACATGAGATGGGGATTCTGATCGTCACCCATGATCTCGGCGTCATTGCGAGCCTCGCTGACACCGTGGCAGTCATGGAAGACGGTGAAATCGTCGAAGCCGGCTCGGTGACACAGATTTTTTCAGAGCCGGTCCATCCCTTCACGAAAATGCTTCTGAAGGCCCATTTCGGTCTCTACGGGGTATTTGCCGATATTCCGGCTCTGAGAGAGGGGAAGCGCCAAAGATGAATCTCCTGGAACTGAGAGCCATAGACAAATCCTACCGCCGGGGAGGCTGGTTTGGTAACCGGGACCGGGTGCAAGTCCTCAAGAAGGTGAGCCTAACCCTCGGTGAGGGGGCCTGCCTGGGACTTCTGGGTCGGAACGGCTCAGGTAAAAGCACGCTGAGCAGAATCGCTCTAGGTCTGGAACCTCCGGACTCAGGGCAGGTCCTGTTTCAGGGACGCGAGTTGGCCGGCCTCGGCCGCAGAGAAAGCGCTCTGACGCGAAAAGACCTTCAGGTCGTCTTTCAGAACTCACTCGGATCCGTGAATCCCAGGATGACGGCTGGTCAGGTGGTGGCCGAACCGATATGCAATTTCGAATCTGTGACCAAATCGGTACTGAGAAGACGTGTGGGCCGATTGCTGGAGATGGTTGGGCTCCAAGCGTCAGACGCGGAAAAGCTTCCCCATCAATTCAGCGGCGGCCAGCTGCAGAGGGTATGCATCGCCCGCGCGATTGCGCTGAAGCCCAGAGTGATTATCCTGGATGAAGCCGTGAGCAGTCTCGACATGGTCGTTCAGACGAGAATCCTGGATCTTCTGGCGGGACTTCGCCGGGAACTGGGAACTTCCTACCTTTTCATCTCTCATGACATTCGCATCATCTTGAGGATGGCCGACAGCCTCGCGGTCCTTCACGAAGGAGAGATCGTGGGATATGCTGAGGGCATGGAGAAGGTCGGGACTATCCAGCATCCTTTGTTCACTGCCTTGA
This sequence comes from Deltaproteobacteria bacterium, assembly GCA_020060805.1. GTDB lineage: Bacteria > Desulfobacterota > DSM-4660 > Desulfatiglandales > HGW-15 > JAHECH01. Next base: position 3,761 of record JAGUZM010000054.1, read on the forward strand.
TGGATGCCGTTCTGCATCCTCTACCCGCAGGCATGAGGGCTGTCTCGGACAGCCCTGCCTGAAGGCGGCAAAAAAAAGAAAAGGCAATACGAAATGGCGTCCAAAATGTCCCTGTAAAGTTGCCAAACAAAACCACGAAGGTTCAGCCGGAGCGAAATCCGGCGAGTTTTCGTGGTTTTTTTGTTGGGAAAGGAATGACGAATGTTTACAAACTGCGGAGTGGAATTCCCGGCGTTACCGCACTTGGGTCAATGGGGAGTGCAAAACTCGCAATCGCGTTTTTTCACCTCGGCGCAAACGGACTGGAATGGCGTCTGGAAAGACATGATGGCAAGACGTAAAGGGGTTGCTCCGGATTGCGCTACCCTGTGGGATGACCAAAAGCACGCAAGGCACTACTGGAACACGATCCAGCAGCTGGGGCAGAGCTATACCCACAGGATCCTCTCTGGAATCGCGCTCGCGCCGAAGTCCCGCGTGCTCGACATCGGCGCAGGACCTGGAACCCTGGCGATCCCCCTTTCAAAATCAGTCTGTCGAGTCATAGCGGTGGAGCCCTCTCCAGGCATGATGGCCGTATTGAAGGAGAATATCTCCCGGGGGAATAGCTCCAACATAACTTGTATTCAAGAACGCTGGGAAGAGGTTGATGTCGACTCAGATCTGAGCGCCCCATTCAACGTCGTCATTGCGGCCTTTTCCCTGGACATGCCCGACATCCGGAAGGCAATCGAGAAAATGATTCGCCTCTGCCATGGGTATGTCTATCTCTATTGGTTCGTCGGAATCCCCACTTGGACGGCCTATTACACGGCTTTGTGGCCGACGATTCATGGCACGCGCTACCAACCATCCCCGAAAGCAGAAGTGCTCATCGGCGTGTTGATGGAAATGGGTATTCATCCTGCAGTCGAATTCACTCCAGTAGTTTTCCCCATAAAGTTTCACTCTCTCGATGAGGCCGTCGAGGAGGTCTCTCCAGAATTCTATGTGCAAACGGATCCACAGAGAGAGACCCTTACACGGTTCCTCGAGCGAATCCTTGTCCGAGAGGGTGACTGCCTTGTGCTTTCTCACTTTTACATCGCTGTAAAGGCGAGCTGGAAGACCACGGCCTTTCCCTAAAGCTTGTACCTCATTGTGATTCCTTAATATCGAGCCAGACTATGGTCCGGGCGCGCCGATGCTGCTCATCATGCTGTTCGCACATGTCCTCGTGTCTGGTTGCAAATGAGACGGCATCTGAAAAAGGAGACGAGGAGGCAAATTCGATCACGAACGGGCCACCTGAGCTGGATAAACCCGCCCAAGACTGGTGACATCGCTCCTCCCAGGCTGCCGTCTACCGTGCACCTTGCACCGTTTCTTTACACATTGATGACGCTGTCAGCCAGTTGCATGGCCGTGACGATGTCGAGCATGTTGGTCGTCTCTCCCACCTTCTTCTTATCCAGAAGATTGAAGTGATTGAGGCAGGTGCCGCAGACCAGGATTTGAACTCCTTCGCCTTCAAGTCCCTTCAGGATGGGCAACACTTCGGATCCTTCGATGGTCATCTTCACGCCGTCGTTGACGAAAACGAGGCGCCACAGGGCGGGTCCCATCTCCTTCAGGGTGTTCAGGAAATTGACCATGAGCTTGGCGCCCAGGCCATCATCGCCACGGCCCATGCGGTCCGAGGCTATCATGACCATGATCTTCTTATGCTCCGCCTCGGGCTGTTCGGTAACGGCCTTCTCGGGAGCGGGTGCTTCGCCAGGCCGTTTTCCGGTGACATGAAAGTCGGAGCCGAGTTTCTCCACGCTGACCTGGAACTTCTGGTGCTCCAGAAAGCGCGTGACATTCTGTCGGGCCGCCTCATTGTCTACGAGGACGGTGATCAGAGCCGGGTTTTCTCTTTCCAGGGCCTGCTTGGTCTGTAATACCGGGGCGGGGCACGCCAGACTCCGGCAATCCAATTCCAATGGCATAAATCACTCCTTTTATTCACCGCAGAGCCCTTCGATTTTACTCAGGGCCGTGGCCACGTCGAATGGCACGCAAAGACGGCAAGGTCAATAAAGGTGGTCAAATGAAAGCCACCAATGACACGGGCCAAGCATCTTCTCTGAGAGCTCTGCGAGAAATCTATTCAACGACGATTCTTTCTTTGGGTTCGGCGA
>JAGUZM010000114.1 GCA_020060805.1 Deltaproteobacteria bacterium
GAGGTTGAACTCGCTGAGAACGTGCTCAACCAGCTGTACGACCTGGTGGTAAGCAAGTACCCGGTTTTCCGAAACGACGTGGAATACGCCGTGAGGATCCTGAGCAGCGACCCTTCGATGGCGCTGAAGAAGATCTTCATGGACAAGGTCTACGTCGCCTCGGGAAAGACGGTCATCACGCCCAAGAGCATCAACCAGAAGGTTTACATTGACAGCATCCGGAAGCACGACATCGTGTTCGGAATCGGACCGGCCGGCACAGGGAAAACATACCTTGCCATGGCCATGGGTATTTCCGCCCTGCTCAAAAAGGAGATCAAGCGCATCGTCCTGACGAGGCCCGCAGTCGAGGCAGGAGAACACCTCGGGTTTTTGCCCGGAGACCTGTACGAAAAGGTCAACCCCTATCTCAGGCCTCTCTACGACGCCCTCCACGACATGATGGACTTCGAAGATGCATCCCGGCTGATCCAGAGAGGGGTCATCGAAGTTGCGCCCCTGGCATTCATGAGAGGAAGAACCCTGAATGACTCCTTCGTCATTCTGGATGAAGCGCAGAACGCCACGACGGAGCAGATGAAGATGTTCCTCACCAGGCTCGGGTTCAGTTCCAAAGCCGTCATCACGGGGGACGTGACCCAGACGGACTTGCCTGAGGGCAAGACTTCCGGCCTCATCGAGGCGACCGATATCCTTCATGAGATCAAGGGAATAAGATTTATCTATTTTTCCAGGGACGATGTGGTCAGGCACCCCCTCGTCCAGGAGATCATCGACGCTTACGACAAGATCGAGAGCCAGAAAAAAGGAATCCGGCAAAAAAGCCCCTTCCGGGTGACCGTGGTGGACCCCCATCCGGAGAAAGTTTAGAGGCAAGAGATGGCTGATAAAGCGAAAACCAAGCCTCCGAGCAAAACGATCGCCATCAAGCGGCACGACAAAGAAGCCGGCATCTGGGCGAGGACTTTCAAGCCCTCCGTTGACCCCTTCGGCACCAACAGGCTCAGATGGGTCATCCTGATTGTCTTGAGCCTCGTCATCTCCATTCTTCTCTTCCCGAACATCCTGGTCCGGCCGACCGTCTACAAGGTGGGAGATGTCGCAAAGGCAGATATCAAGGCATCCCGTGATTTCCTCGTTGAAAACAAGGAGCAGACGGAAAAGCACAGGGAGAGGGCATCCCGGGAAAGCCCTGCCGTGTATGACCTGGATAACCTGACATTGAGCGTGGGGCCCTCCGTCAGAACAGCCTTCGAGATTGCCCGGGAGTTCTATTCAAAACCCTTTGATCCGAGCAACCTGGACCAGGTCACGGCCTCCGCTCGAGAAAAAACCTCGGTCGAGGAAGCGGAAAAATACAGGTACGCCAAACAACGGTTTTTCAGCACTCTCGAAATCGCATCGGATGAGAAGGTCTTCTCCAAGCTCGCCAAGTATGGCTTCCCGCTCCAGGTTGAAGAAGCGGTGATCCAGCTCCTCACGGAGATTTCCACGCGGGGCATCGTGACCAACAAGGCAACGCTGAAGAACCACATGGAAAGAGGGGGCATCGTTCTTCACGACATTTTCTCGAAAAGAGAGGTCACGGTAACGGATTTTGACCGCTTCAACGACCTGACGGGTGCCAAAGGTTACCTCGCGGCTCAGAACAGGGTACTCAGGGAGAGACTCGCCCAGTCCGAGTTGGCAGACGTGGTTACAAGGCTCACCCAGGTCCTGATCAGGCCGAATGTGATGTTCAACCAGAGGGAGTCGGAAGTCAGGAAGGAACTCGCCCGGAAGGCTGTCAAGCCCTCCTACTTCGTCGTCAACAAAGGGGAAATGCTGGTCCGGGAGGGGGAGAGGATCGGGCCTGATCATCTTTTGAAACTTTCAGAGGAGATGAAATTTCTCAGGCGCGTGGAAAATATCGGCAGGGTGCCTGCCATGGCCGTTCTCATCGCCATCCTCCTGTCCGTGTGCTACCTCATCTCTCACTTTGTGGCAAAATCATTCCGGGGAGATCGTCGAGACCTGTTTTTCAGCGCGACAACCCTGCTCTCCATGTTTATTCTCATCTGGGCGTACAGCTTTGTGGCCAACGAGGTGGCGCAAAAACTGAACCTTCTGTCACCCATGGCGCTTCTTCTCGCCATGCCGATCGCCGTCGGGGCCATGATCGTCTCCGTCTTCCAGGGTATCGGCATGGCCGTCATCTTCTCTCTGGTCATCAGCTTTCTCGGATGCGTCGCCGGCGGGGGGAAGGTGGAGCTCTTCGTCTATTTTTTCATCAACAGCATCATTGCCGGCCATGGCGTCAGGAATTGCAACGAAAGAATGGTATTGATCAAGACCGGCCTGAAGGTGGGGCTTCTGAACATCCTCCTGAGCATTACCGTACAGATGATCCACGGCTCTCCACCCGCGGTCGAATACGTGATCTCCGCATTCCTGGGTTTTCTTGGAGGCCTTCTGTCCGGCGTCATCGCCACGGGCATCCTCCCCATGGTGGAGATGTCTTTCGGTTACACGACGGACATCAAGCTCCTGGAGCTGGGTAACCTCGACCAGCCCCTCTTGAGAGAACTCATGGTCCAGGCGCCGGGAACGTATCACCACAGCGTCGTCATCAGCAACATGGTCGAAGCCACGGCCAAAGCGATTCAGGCCAATCCCCTTCTAGCCAAGGTAAGCGCCTACTACCACGATATCGGGAAGATGAGAAAACCGCTCTATTTCATAGAGAATCAGCTGGAGGGCGAAAACAAGCACGAAAAACTTGCCCCCTCCATGAGCAGCCTCATCCTCATTTCCCACGTCAAGGACGGGGTCGAGCTCGCCCGGGAACACAAACTCGGCAGGGAAATCATCGATATCATCCAGCAGCATCATGGCACCAACCTGATCACGTATTTCTTCCATAAAGCGAAAGAGCGAGTCCTGGCCAAATCCGGGAAAGTGGTTGACGTGAAGGAGGAAGATTTCAGGTACCCCGGCCCCAAGCCCCAGACCAAAGAGGCGGGGCTCGTGATGCTCGCGGACATGGTGGAAGCGGCTTCCCGTTCCTTGGTGGATCCCACCCCTTCGCGCATCCAGGGGATGGTGCAGAAGATTGTGAACAAGGTGTTTTCCGACGGCCAGCTGGATGAGTGCGAGCTCACCCTCAAGGATCTCCATGAGATCGCCAAGGGCTTTAACATCACCCTGAGCGGTATCTTTCATCATCGAATCGAGTATCCGGAGCTCGGCCCGGGGACTGCAAAGAAGGCGAAAAATGGAAATACAGATCAGGTCACGCCGGAGGATTCCGGGCCTAAGCAGCCAGAAGATAAGGCGCAAATTGACAAAGGTCTTAAGAGACTTGGCCTTACATGAGAGCGAGCTGAGCCTTCTGTTCACGGATGACAAGGCCATTTCCGAACTCAATCAGAGTTACCTCGGAAGACCCGGCCCAACCGACGTTCTGGCTTTCC
>JAGUZM010000324.1 GCA_020060805.1 Deltaproteobacteria bacterium
GACCCGGAGTTCCTGAGCCTTTGCATACAGAGGATAGAGTAGCCCGTCGTTGGGGTAGAAGAACTGATAGGAGGGGTGAAGTTTAAGGCCCCTGGCGCCCTCCTCCTTTACAGCCCTTTCGAGGCGCAGGGCCAGATCTGGGTCCGTGAAGGGATTCAATGAGACAAAGGGGATGAGCATGCTTTGTCCCCTGCAATAAGCCAGCATGCTGTCCGCTGTCACGTGACCGCTCGTCGCAGGTGCGGTTTCTGAAAGAACGACCGCGTACTCCACCCCCTGTGATTTCAAGTAGTCCACATAGCGGTCCGGATGGCTCGCATACTCATCAATCTGCTTGAAGAACCCAGGATTAATCTCCGCAAGGTAATCACGCCAGGTCGGGTTGAGCATGTCTTTTTGGACGTAATGGGTGTGGAAGTCGATGATTCTCATTGCCCTTCTCCTCGGGAGCAATCCTTTCGCGCCGGAATCCTTGGGACGGGTCTTATAGTAGGTGAAAAGAAAGGGGGTTTCAACAGAAAAGGGTTCATCCAATTCAAGATTGACACCATGGGCGTATGCATATAAGAGAATAGCATCGGCAATCGCCTGTCGGCAGGGGAGGGGTTCCCGTGGATTTGGAGGTTATCGTTTACGCTCTCATAAACGGCATGACCTACGTCCTCATGGCTGTGGGTTTTTCCTTCGTCTACGGTATCAGCCGGCTGCCCAATTTCGCCCATGGCGCCCTTTACGTGGTCACCGGGTTTATTGCCTGGAGCTTCATCAACAAAACGGGCCTTCCGTACTGGCCGAGTGTTCTCATCGCCATCGCCATCGTCTCCCTGGTTGGGGTGCTCATTTACCAGTTCGTGATGATCCGTGTCAGGGGCATGCCCATATCAGAGATTATCGTCTCCTTCGCCATAGCCCTGGGCATTCTGGAAGGCCTGCGGCTCCAGGGGATCGGCGGTTTCGAGGGATTCATCGGACCCGGCTACGTGTTGCCTCCCATAGCCGACGGCGTGGTGGCGACAGACTGGCTCATCGTGGACATGCAGAGGCTTCTCATCATCGCCGTCGGGCTCTTGATTCTCCTGTTGACATGGGTATTCACTCACTACCACAGGATGGGGCTGGCCCTTCGTGCGATGGCGCAGCACGAGCGGGCCGCATTAATGCTCGGGATCAACTCGGACCGTATGGCGAACGTGGCCATGGGCATCGGCTCCGCGCTTGCGGCCGTGGCCGCCATAGCGATCATGCCCCTTGGAAATATCAATTGCGAGTCAGGATACAGCGTCCTGACGAATGCCATTGCGGTCTGCGTCATCGGCGGGCTGGGAAGCTGGGGGGGAACCGTGCTCGCCGCTCTCATCCTCGGGTTTGCCACGACCATCATGTCCGCCCTCGGCGGGACGATGTGGAACAATGTGCTCATCTTCGGGCTCATCATATCGATCCTCATCATCAGGCCTTCGGGCCTTTTCGGTAAGCAAAAGGAACTGGAAGAGAGGGTTTAAGGGATGGAGGAGAGGGGAAGGCGGAAGGAAAGGCTTGACCGTCCGATCAAGGCGCGGTCAGAGGGTTTGTACGCAATCTCCTCTTGGCGCGAGGTCATGTACCTGTTGGCACCCAGAGCGGGGTTGATCATTGGGCTCCTCATCGCCCCCATGGTCATGCCGAGCCTTTACTGGCAGAGGGTGCTGGGCCTGGCCGCCGTCTATGCCCTCCTGGCAATTTCCTTTGATTTCCTAGCCGAGCGGGTCGGGCTGGTGTGCATCGGCGGGGCATTCATGATCGGGGTGGGAGGGTACATCGCAGGGGGGCTCAATTTCTACTTGGGTCTTCCCCCGATCCTGACCATCCCGATAGGGACTTTGGGTGGCGCCCTCCTTTGCACCGCCCTCTGGCTCCCTTGCCTTCCTCTGAGGGGCATCTATTTTGCCGTGGTTACCTTCATGTTTCCTTTTCTGGCGACAAGCATCCTTCTGGCGGGAAACCTTTTCAGGGGCACGGAGGGCCTGAGCCCCGTGGCCGGATTCCCCAACTCCTTGACCGGGATTTACCTGATTTTGGTCGTGGTCCTGACAGCGATCTTCGGTCTTCGAAGACTTTGCGGGGAAGATGTCGGCCTCGTCTTTGCTGGGGTCAAGGACAATGACCAGGCTGTGATGGCCTCAGCGGTCAACGTCACGAGAGTCAAGGTCTACGCCCTCTTCATTGCGACCCTGATCGGGTGTTTTGCAGGGACTTTCGTCGCTCACTTTTCAGGGTTTGCAGGGTTGTCGCTCTTTGCCGTGGATTTCACGATCATGCCCATTGCCGCCTGCATCATGGGCGGGCCTGGAACCCTTGCAGGCCCTGCTCTGGGGGCCTTCATTCTGGCTCCTCTCTCGGAGTTGTTGAGAGGTCTGGGGCAACTCCGGGTGGTCCTCTATTGTGCCGTTCTGGTGGCGTTCATCCTCTTTAAGCCTGAAGGCCTTCTCAACTGGGCAAGCAGGAAATACCATCAGTTCGAACACTGGGTGAAGGTCTGACAAAGATGGGAGATAGAAAGGAACCCCTCGTTCGTGTCAGGAGCCTGAGAAAGTCCTTCGGCGGTGTCGTCGCTGTCGAGGATTTGAGCTTTGACCTGCTCCAGGGCGAGATTTTGGGACTCATCGGCCCGAATGGCGCAGGAAAGACCACGGTCGTGAACATGATCACCGGCTTTACAAAGCCGGATGCGGGCGAAGTCCTGCTCCAGGAAACAATTCTCACCGGGCTGCCTCCCCACAGAATTGCGGAACTGGGTGTGACCAGAACCTTTCAGGTCGTCCGGCCGTACCCCACCCTCAGAGCCTACAAAAACCTGATCGTTCCCCTCTGGTCACCCCGGGCCCGACAGTTTGCCAGCACCAGGGGGGGCGACAGAAACGCCGTCGCCTTAGACCTTCTCGAGGAAGTGGGGTTTGAAAGGGATGCCTATGTCCCGTACAAACCAGCTTCAGCCCTTCCTCTCGGCTACCTCAAACGCCTTGAGCTGGCAAGGTGCCTGGCCCTGAGACCGGAGGTGATCATCTGCGACGAAGTCTTCTCAGGGCTGAGCATGAGTGAAATAGCGAGCATGCTTCCCCTGATCGACAGGCTCCGCAGAAAAGGGGTGACCCTCCTGATGATCGAACATCGGCTGAGGGAACTCTTCAGCGTTGCGGACAGGGTGGTGGTCATGGAATTCGGCGTCAAAATAGCGGAGGGGATTCCGGATGAGGTGATGCGGGATGAGAAGGTGAGGCGGGCGTACCTTGGAGAGGAGATAGCGCTGTGAGTCTTACCCTTCAGGTGAAGGATCTCGTGTTGTTCTATGAGAACGCCGTGGCGGTCAACAATGTCAGCCTGCAGGTCCAAGATCGCCAGATCGTGGGGGTTTTCGGGTCAAACAGCGCGGGGAAATCCTCCCTCATGTTCTGTATCTCGGGGATCATTCTGGATGTGAAGAAAAAGGAGCAGATGAAGGGGGGAGAAAGGATCACCTTCACCGGAGAGATCCTCTTCCGGGGGGAAAACGTCCTGTGGGTTGAGCCGAGTGAAAGGGCGAAAAAAGGCATCATCCTCTGCCCTGAGAGACGGCTCATCTTTCCGGAAAGCAGCACCCTCGAGAATTTGAAAATGGGAGGCTATCTCGCAACCAGGGAGCAGGCAAGAAAGACCCTGGAATACGTCTTCAACCTTTTTCCCGAACTGAAGCGGCTTAAGAGAAGGCAGGGAGGGTTTCTGAGCGGGGGAGAGCAGCAGATGCTAGCCATCGGCAGGGCTCTCATGGCGCAGCCAAAGCTGCTTCTCCTGGACGAGCCCCTCCTCGGACTTGCCCCGATCATAGAGATCAGGCTTGCAAAGGCGGTGCGGGACATCAACAGGGAAACGGGAATCACGGTCGTGGTTTCCGAGCAGTATGCCCGCCCCGTTCTCCCGATCATTGAGTATGGTTATGTTTTGGAGAATGGAGGGTTGGTCGCCGAGGGGAGCGGCAAAGATCTTCTGGAGAACCCGGACGTAAAAGAGGCTTATTTTGGTCTCTGAGGATCTTTTCCTGAAAGGGGGGAATCCTCCGGCAGGAAATTAACCGATTTTCTTTTTGGCCTTCCTCCGCTCCTCATCCCGGATTTCCCTGCGGAGCAGCTTTCCCACCTTGGATTTGGGCAGCATATCCCGGAACTCAATGTATTTGGGAACCTTGTAGGGAGCGAGTCTGTCCCTGCACCACCGAAGGAGCTCCGAGGAACTGACCCCTTTGGCGTCATCCTTGAGAACAACGATCGCCTTGATCCTTTCCCCTGTCCTCGGGTCAGGAACCCCGACCACGCATGCCGCTATCACCGCCTCATGGTCCTGGAGGACCGCTTCTATTTCGGAGGCTGAAACCCGGTAACCCTTATACTTGATGATATCCACGCCTCTGTCCACGAAGTGGAGCTGGCCCTCTTCCCCCAGGCGCGCGAAATCGTTCATCCTGTAAAAAACCCTCCCGTTCACGGGGACAAAGGAACGGGACGTCTCTTCAGGCTTGTTCCAGTAATGCTTGAATGTGTATTCGCAACGGACGAGGACCTCACCCACCTCGTTGCTCCCTACAGGCTGGAGGGTTTCCGGATCGACCACTTTCACCTCCCTGGAGGGCAGGGGCACCCCGACGGAGTCCGGTAAGGGCTCCCGGTCGAACGGGGTGGTGCTCGTGAACCCCACCTCGGTGGCGCCGTAACACTGAAATATGGGTTTGCCGAACTTCTCTTTCCACCTGGCGTTTACCTCAGGAGGAAGCTTGTCGGCCCCGCAAAGACAGTACCTGAGCGTGGAGCAGTGGTAGAGGTCCACCCGGTCATGTTCGAGGATCATCCGGTAGAGGGTAGGCACCCCGAGCATCAATGTCACCCGATACCTCTGGATCGAATCAAGGATGGCGTCCACGTCGGGAATCGGCATGAGCACGATCGGGTTGCCCATGGTCAAACCCCAGGCCATGGTCATTCCTTGAGCCATTTCGTGGAAAAGGGGGTTGATCATGATGAGCACATCCTGGCCCCCTTCTCCCACATGGCCATGGCTGATCTGCCGGATCTCGCTCACGAAGCTTACGACGGCGGTGTGGTTTGTGGGAACGCCTTTCGGAAATCCCGTGGTGCCGCCGGTATAGAGAAGCCGGCTCAGGTCCGCTCTCGGATTGATCTCTGCTTTCGGCGGGGTGGGCGGGTGGTTTTTGACAAGGTCCTTGAAGGAATGAACGCTCTCTCCTTTTTCAACGACGCCGTGAGGGATTTTGTCAAACAAAGCTCCCACCGCCCGTTTCCACCAGGGGAGGAGGTCAGCGAAATTGGTCACAATCATGCCCTTCAGCGGGGTTTTCGGAAAAACCTCCTTAACATACCCGGAGTTTGTATCCTGGCAGAGGATGTATTTCGCTTGGGAATCATTGAGGAGATATTCGATTTCATAAGGCGTGTAGATGGGGGACACAGGGACAGGTGTTGCGCCGACCTTCGTGGCTCCCAGGAAGGCTGCGATGAACTGAGGGCAGTTGGGAACATAAAGCATCATCCTGTCGCCATGGGTGACCCCAAGGCTGGCGAGGGCATTGGCGAACCTGTTGATCAGATCCCTCAGTTCTTTGTAGGACCAGGTCTTACCGAGGTAAATGAGAGCGGGATGGTGAGGGTAGGTCTCGACCATTCGCTCGAAGGCGGCAAACACGGGCTCGTCGTACACGGTTCTTTCGTATTCACCAACCTGTCCGTAAATGAGTTCCCTGGAATCCTCCATCTCTCCTCACCGCCGGTTGCTCTTCCGCCTCTCCCAGGTATCCCGCCTTGGGAATCCCCTTGACCTATCGACGCGACCCGCCAGGGTCATTTTTTCATCCAAGGAGGCAACATGAATTGGCCTGTGGCTATGGATTGGGGCCAGACCGTGACCCTTTTTCCGTCCTGCCACTGCATGGCTTGCCCCACCAGGGTCTCCTTAGGGTCTGCCCCATAGATGGCCTGGTGGTTGGACTTGTCAAACCTGAACCTTCCTCCCACCGTGATCATGTCTGTTTCCTCTATGGCCTTTGCCAGGACGTCCGGATCCAGGGTCCCCGCTTTTTCGATGGCCGCCTTGAGTATGTAGAGAACCGTGTATCCCGGGATGTTGCCCGTTCCCCGAGGCTCAACCCCCCATCTCTTTTTGTACGCCTCGAAGAATGGTTTTGTCAGAGGCGTGATCTGCTGATTGGGTAGGGTTCCTCCTTCCCCGCCCCATTCAACGAGGTAGGCCACTTTCCCTTTGGTCTGCTCCCACATATCCGGGTCCTCGGTGGGGCCTACAAAGCCGATGGCCGCGGCAGGGATTTTGTAATCCGCCCACTGCCTCACCAGGGCGAGGGACTCGGGCGTGTGATCCCAGATAAAGAGCACCTCAGCGCCCGTCTTCCTCACATCCCGGAGCATCATGGAGAAATCCGTCGTGGCGAGAGGGTGCACTTCTTTTCCCACAATGCTCCATCCCTGAGCAACCGCACCCTTTTCCACCGCTTCAGCAGCCGCCTTGGCATGGGCCGCTTCGGCGACGGTGATATACATCTTATTGAACTGGTGTTTGTCTTTGATCTGCTTCAGCAGTCCCACCAGATCATTGACCCAGTAAAGCACGTTCCCGCTCGGCTTGAATGCATACTTATACAACTCGATGTTGCTACCGCATTTCTTGTGCCAGCCGGGGGTCCAGCATCCCGCGCTGATCAAGCCGATCACCTTGTATTTGGGATAGAGGTCCAGGGCGGCCAGGCAGACTTCGGACATGACAGGGCCGCCGGCAAGGATCTTGACTTTCTTATCCAGGATCAGTTTCTCTATAGCCAGGAGGACTTCGCTCGTCGGAACACCCGGCTCTTCATCGCGGGTATCCACGATCTCCAACTGGATGGGCCGTCCCACGCCCCCCAGTTTGATGCCCCCGGACGCGTTGATCTCCTCCATGGCCAGAATCATGGACCTTTCACAGTTCTGGCCGTAGGTTGATGCTCGAGGGATGGGCGCACCGATGACGACCGGTTCCGCTGCCCCGACCTTCGCGGGTCCCACGGAGAAAAGAAACACCACAACAGCCAGAACGGCACAGGTAAGGAGCCCTTTTTTCATGGTACGAATCCTCCTTTCGTTAAAGGTATGGGGGTTAGAGGTAGTTGTATCTAGGAAGCAATCATGTGAGAGAAGTGACGCATGCCCGGGCTGCGTTGCGCAGACTATACGTCGATTACCCCTAGGTGTCAATCCCAAACAGGCTCTTTGCAGACCGCTGTGCGTTGCTCTCATCGCTTGGCAAAGTATTCCTTGAAGGACTGAACGGCTGTCCTTATGTCATCCCTTGTCACATCCAGGTGTGTGACGAGCCTTACCTTCTCCCGGCCGCTGATCAAGATGCCTTGCTCTCTCAGGTGGCTTTGGAGGGATTTGAACCGGGACGGCTCCATGGAGAAGAAGACCATATTGGTCTGGACTGAAGACGGCTGAAGGCCCAGTTCGTCGATCTCCGCCAGTCCTTCAGCCAGGGCCGCGGCGTTTTCATGATCTTCAGCCAGCCGCTCCACATGGTGGGTAAGGGCGTAAATGCCCGCAGCAGCCAGTATCCCTGCCTGCCGCATCCCTCCCCCCAGGACCTTCCGCCATCGTCTCCCTTTGTCAATCAGAGCTTTGGAGCCGCAGAGAAGGGACCCTACGGGCGCACCGAGGCCCTTGGAGAGACATATGGAGACGGTATCAAAATGCCCCGCGATTGCCCTGATGGGCACCCCGAGCTTGACCGCGGCATTGAAAGCGCGCGCCCCGTCCAGATGGATGCGGAGCCCCCGCCCTCTGGCAAGGGCCTCTGCTCTCCGGATATAATCGAGGGGGAGCACTTTCCCTTCCTGGGTGTTTTCCAAGCAGAGGAGGCGCGTTTTTGCGAAGTGAAAGTCGTCGGGCTTGATCGATGCGGCGACTTCTCCCAGGTCCAGGGTGCCGTCAGGCAGAAAGTCCAGGGGCTGGGGTTGAATGCTCCCGAGAACCGCCGCACCGCCTCCTTCAAAGCGGTAGGTGTGGGCGCGCTGTCCGACGATATACTCATCGCCCCTTTCGCAATGGCTCATGACGCCTAACAGGTTACTCTGGGTGCCGCTGCTGGCAAAAAGGGCTGCCTCCATTCCGGTCATCTCCGCAATCATGGACTGGAGGCGGTTCACCGTGGGATCTTCACCGTAGACATCGTCACCAACTTCGGCTTGAGCCATGGCAGCCCGCATGGCAGGGGTTGGCTTGGTGACCGTGTCGCTTCTCAGATCGATGATTTTCATAGATACTTGCTCTCTTTGTCTTCACGCTGCCGATGGATGTGGGCAGCCCTTGGAGAAAACCGCCCTGACTTGTTCACTTTCTCGAAAGGACCACACGGGCGTCTGCCACCACGCATCCCTGTCCCTCCGGGTAAAGGATGAGCGGATTGATGTCAAGCTCGGCGATTTCAGGGTGATTGGAAACCATTTCCGAGAGCCGCAAAATGCAGAGCTTTGCTGCTTTAATATCAGCAGGCGGCCGGCCCCGTATCCCTTGCAGGACGCGGTATGCCTTGATGGACCGAATCATGTTTTCTGCGCTCGTCTCCCACATGGGAGCGAGTCTGAAGGTAACATCCTTCATCGCTTCCACAAAGATGCCCCCCAGTCCAAACATGCAGATGGGGCCGAACCTGGGGTCCCTGGTTGACCCCAAGATGACTTCCACCCCGTCCCGGGCCATCTCCTGAATCAGAATGCCCCTGATCAGGGCGGAGGGCCTGTATGATTTGGCGTTTTGGACGATTTCGTGAAAAGCCCTTTCTGCCTCTTCTGCGGATTTGACGCTCAGCCGGACGCCTCCGGCATCTGACTTGTGGAGGATGTCCGGGGAATCGAGCTTCATGGCCACAGGCAGACCCACCTCCTCAACAGCCCTCGCGACCCCTGAAGGGTCTTTGACGAGGCGGCTCCTGAGGAGAGGAAAACCGTAACATCTCAACAGTTCATGGGCTTCCTTCTCTGTCATGAAGTATTCTTTTCGGCCCGAGAGTTTCGCTGCAATGACGGCAGAGGCTTTTTCCTGGTCTTCGAGGAGGCGAAAAAATTCCCGCCTTTTGCCCTTTTGATTCAGGTTATCGGCGTACCGGATCATGGCCGCCATGGTCCTGGAGGCTTCCTCAGGGAAAGCATAGTTCGGTATCCCGTGTTGTTCCAGGTATTCCACGCCTTCAGAAACATCCACAAGACCCATGAAGGAGCAAAGGATGGGCTTCTTGATGTCACCGGCGATGCGCGGCACAATCTGAGCTGTTTCGAGAATTTCCGTGGTCGCCGCGGGGGCCAGAATCACGATCGCACCGTCAACGCCCTCATCCGACACGGTATAGCGTATAGCCGCCTCGTAGCGCTCAGACCCGGCGTCACCGATCACATCCACCGGGTTCTGAACGCTCGCCGTGGGCGGAAGAACCTGCTTCAGGTTTCCCTTGGTATCGTCAGAGAGGGTGGCAAGGGTTATGCCTGGCCGGATGAGGGCGTCCGTTGCCATGATGCCCGGCCCGCCGGAATTGGTAATGATCGCGATGCGGTTTCCTTTGGGCAGAGGTTGGGAGGAGAAAGCGAGGGCGTAGTTGAAGAGTTCGCTTACCCCCTCGACCCGCTGGATGCCTCCCTGCATGAAGATGGCGTCATAGGCGGTGTCTGACCCGGCCAGAGAGCCGGTATGCGAAGCGGCGGCACGGGCGCCCTCGGGAGACCTGCCCGCCTTCAAAGCCAGGATCGGTTTCCCTGCGTTCAGGGTGATCTCCCTCGATATCTCGATGAAGGCGTGGCCATCGCTGATGTCCTCGAGATACATGATGATCACGTCCGTGTCCCTGTCATCCTTCAGGTATCGGAGGAAATCTATTTCGTTGATGTCCGCCTTGTTGCCGATGCTCACGAACTTGGAGAACCCCATGTGGCGGCCCGCGGCATAATCGAGCATGGCAACACACATGGCACCTGACTGGGAGACAAGGGCGATGTTTCCTCGCCGAGGCATGGTTCTGGCAAAGCTCGCATTCATCCGGACGCTTTCGTCGGTGTTGATCAAGCCGAGGCAATTGGGCCCCAGGAGGCGGATACCATGTGCCTTGGCCACAGCCTTCACCCGGTTTTCCATTTCCATGCCGTGCTCACCGATTTCTTTGAACCCGGCGGTGATCACGACGCAGCCTTTGATTCCCTTTTGGGCTGCCTCCTCGATCACGGAGGCTACGCGCTCCGTGGGGACAACCAAAACAGCCATGTCCACGTCGTCAGGGATATCCCTGAGGGCAGGGTAGGCCTTGACGCCTTGAACCGACCTGGCCTTCGGATTGATGGGGTAGAGGATTCCCTGGTAGCCCCCATCAATCAGGTTCCTGAAGATGGCAAGGCCGATGCTCCCCGGTCGGTTCGTGGCTCCGACCACGGCAACGGACTTCGGGCTGATGATGTATTCCAAGCCGTTATTGCACATGAGGGCTCCGTTGAGCAGATGCCATGGTTACCGTAATCCCTACGGATGAATTCCTCTCAGCATGTTAAGCGCCTGACTGTTCCGAATAAAGAAGCCGTCCTTCACCGTAGACGGCCACCGGATAGCTTGAAAGATCGAAGGGGTCGTTGTTCCAGCAGCTGAAGGAGGCCCACTTTCCCTTTTCCAGAGTGCCGAGGATGTTGTCAATGCCGAGGATCTCCGCATTATTCCTTGAGACAATTTCGATTGCCCGCGGTTTGGGAAGGCCGGCCCGGATAAACCACCGCGTCTGGAGAAAAATCTGGCGAGCAGGCGTCACCGGATGGTCGGTCATCAGACCGAACTGGACCTTTGAGTTTAGAAGGTGCCGGATGTTGCGCCAATTCTCGTGTTTCAGCTCCACCTTGTAGGCAAACCCGTCCAGGGGGCCATAGGTCACAGGGATGTTGCGCATCTTGAGCTCTTCAAAAATCCCAGGTTGATGAACGTCGCTTGCGTGCTCCACGGATATTCGGATGCGGTACTCGTCAACGAGGCGAAGGAGCGCAGCAATGTCATCGATCTTGTGAACATGAGCGCGAAGTCGGGTTTTTTGACCCAGAATCTCTCGCAAGATCTTTTCCTCCACGGAAAAAGCGATCTCCTCTTTCTTGACACCCTTGGCCTTGAGGAATTTCTGTTCCTTCTGCCGCACTTCGTCAAGTCTTTTCCTCAAGAGGGCAATGGCGCCCATACGGGTGGTTGGCCTCTGGCCTTTCCAGTCCTGGGTGGACATGGGGTTGTATCCAAAGGCAGACTTGACGCCCGCTCGGGCCACGAGAGCTTCTGTGCTGTTCTCACCGTAATTCCTGATCACTGCAGAAAGGCCGCTGATGATGTTTCCGCTTCCGGGTAGGATACACGAGTAAAGAACTCCCATCTCGACAGCATCCCTGAAGGCAGGATCATCCATCTGAACCGAATCGAGGGCATCCGGAAGGGCGAAGAGAGGATCCATGTGGTCATTGGCCTCAGCTTCTTTGCTCGGCTCCCCTGCTCTCGCCATACCGATGTGGCTGTGGGGGTCGATGAAGGCAGGGGTCACAAAAGGATACTTTTCCAGGAGATCACCCCTCCGGGTCTTGGACACCTCAACGATCTTCTGGCCCGTGAAGACGAGGTATCTGTTTTCGAGCAAAGAATTCCCCGTGTAGATTTTTTCCCCGAATATGCAGTTCATCGCATCATCCTTCCGCTTAACGGTTCTCGTGTCGCCGAGGTGAAGGGCGGCAACCGACACTTTGAATAACAAATCCGAGGTGGGTAACTCAAACGAAATCATCGAGGCAGGGACATTCGCCTCCAAAGGGACCCTTCCTCATCCATGGGGCTCTGAAGGGCTGATTCGGCCTCCGGAGGGTGTAAAGGTTTGCCCAACAGTGGAATACAACTGCCCAGGGGAGGAGAAATCTTTTTCCCACTGGGAGAGGCGCCCCTAAAGGGGACGCGCTAACTAATCGAAACCTCGATGAAATCCTTATTTCGGCGTCCGTGGCATGGTGCTTGCGTCAGGGTATAGCAAAATACATCTTTTGTAATACATGGCCGACCAACCCCTTCCCTGAGAGGGCCGAAGTGATGGCGGCACAGGGAAGAAGAAAACCGGTTTCCGGACAAGGGGATAGCCTGGTGACGCGGGGGGATGATCCGGCCAGTTCTGCCTTGTAGGGGTGTGGAAAGGTGGTAGGGGTGCAGAAAGACGCGGTCTACAGCATGCGCATGAGCAGCAAGATAAGGGAGGCCCTCAAGAGAGCAGCAAGAAAGGAACGCCGTACCGTGGCCTCTCTTCTCGACAAAATCATCATCGACTACCTACAGACCGAAGGATTTGTCGTGGGGCCGGAATTGAATGGTGAAAGACGCCAGTTCCAGAGAAAGAGGGTCATGTTGCCGTCCACGACAATTTTGGGGGCGCAGCCGAAGGCCGAGAATTATCCTGGAGTGATCCTGGACATTTCGAGGGGCGGTGTCCTGATCTCTTATGCCAAGGGCAGTGAAATCAGGTTCACATCCAAGGGGGAATTGCCGCATTTCAGAATCTGTTTTCAGTCTTCGAGGAGCCGCAAAGAGGTCTGTTTTGATTGTATTGCCCGCCATATGCGCGACATGGGGGAAGCGATCCAGGTCGGCGCGAGTTTTAGCGGCACCAGCGAAAAGAACCTTCAGAAGATATCCCCGTACCTGATATGAGGGAACCCGCTATGGGCTGAGGGCCCAGGGGAGCAACGGTCTGTGGCTTAGGTATTACGAAAAACTGCTAATGCATCACACACGGGAAAATGCTGATGGACCGGAAGACCGTCTTTCTTGATCCTTCGGTACCTCATTCGCTTGAGATACGGCCGAATCAGGGCTGGCTCGGCCGGACGGGACATGCCGGGAAACAGCGGCGTTCCGGTTTCGATGAGAGTCAAGGCATCTCATTTCGGATGAAGCTAGGGAGAGGAGAATTTCATGGGCGTTTATCCAATAAGTGATCAAAGGGATGGCAAGGAGCGGCCCTCTTGCCGGGAGAGAAAGTTGCCAAGAGGGAGCGGAAAAGTCGACGGCCCCGGAAATCGAACGCCTCAGGAAAAGCCACACCCCGATGCGACCGCTTCAAGAAAGTCCATGGACATGACCGTAGGGCCGGAATGGGAACATATTGAAATCGTCAGAAGGAGAACACGACTCTTTCTCAACAAATATGGGTTTTCTAGGGAGTTCATCGATGCCATAACCATGGTGGGCAGCGAATTGGTTGAAAATGGAATCAAGTACGGGGATTTTGGAGAACCGGAAAAAAAGCTCAAGTTCAAACTCCATATCCTTGAGAAGAATATCATCGTTGAAGTCATTCACCCCACCAGCGCCTCAGCAACCCGTCACCTGCGCAGGCTCGACAAGACGATTCAGTGGATCAGGGGATATCAGGACCCATTCCAAGCCTATGTTGAAAAGCTGAAGGAGGTTGCGCGAAGACCGATCACCGACAGTGAAAGCGGCCTCGGTCTGGTCAGAATCGCGCATGAAGGTAAATCCATTCTTGATTTCTTTATCGCCGAGGACAATGCGCTGAATGTATCCGCTGTCGCAGGGATCGAAAAAGCGCTCTGGAGGTAACCATGGGAGAGACGAAAAGCTTTACCACCAATTCCTTAGAGATCAAGGTGAATGAAAACGAGGACTCGATCAAACTGACGTGGTCCGGAAAAAGCATCGATCGCGAACCGGGCAAGTTCATCAGTCCGATTCTCCTGGAGATGATCAAGAGGAGCACCGAAACGGGCAAGAGGCTTATCCTCGATTTCCGCCATCTCTCCTACATGAATTCCTCCACGATCACCCCCATCATCAAGGTGCTGGAACGGGCAAAAAAGGGAAGGAACCAGATTACCGTAACCTATGAAAAATCTCTGAGATGGCAAGAAGTCAACTTTTCCGCTCTGAAAATATTCGAGACGACGGATCAAAGGGTGGTAATCAAAGGGATCGCACGATGATGAATTCAGCCAATCACAAGATAGACGCTTGCCTTGTAACAGAGGCTGTTAAAATACCGATCGTCGCCGCTCTTGGGTCAAAACATACGCTCCTCATTCGGTTCTTGAACAGCCACCGTTTCGAGGAGGGGGCGCAATTCTGCAATTTTCAGGTCAGGTTCAACGGCTCGGAATTCCATTTGGGGCCATGCGCCATCAGAAAGAATAACCGTGTGGACGGGTATGATGCGAGCCTGGCCTTTCTTGCTGACGTCTACAACCTGGAAGCCTTGTTCTCAGACAAAAAACTCATCAGTCTTCGGGACGCCTTTACCAACCTCCCATTGGTTTTGGACTACAAGGGCAAGATAAAGTCGTCATTCAAGGATTATACCGCGAATCTCTCGTACGACCTCAACGTGTACCGGAGTTTCTTCGATGAACTGGATCGGGAATACGCAAAAGAGGCTCAAGACGTGCGGGATCAGATCCAGAAGGTCATCATAGAGACGGAGGGGCGCAAATTCATGCGCTTCCTCGATGAAAAACTCCATGAACTCGAAGGCATGGTTTATGGGTTTAGCCGGGAAGAGCACGAATGTCACGGGTATTATTTCAGAAGGCTGCTCTGGAACGTCATCATGTGCTCCCCCTTGATGCGGCGGACCAATCTGAAACCCAGGGGATACGCGGGCGACTACATCATGATGAAAATGCTCTACGAGAACGCTTATGAAGGGGACTCCACCTTCTCAAAACTCATGCACAAGCACCCCACGGAGCACCCGGCCGCCCAAGCCGTGCGCAACAGGCGAAAGCTCATCACGCAAACGTTAATCCAAAGGGAAGAGAGTCAAGAAACGCGGGGCAGAAAGCTAAGAATTCTGTCGGTGGCATGCGGGCCAGCAGAGGAATTGCAGGATATTCTCACCTCTTCCGAGGAGTGCGAGAAATATCATTTCACGTTCCTTGACCAGGATCAGTCGGCCCTGGATGAAGCGGCCAAGCTCATCGGGCGATTGGAAAGAGCATGGAACACCAAAATCCACGCCACATACCTCAACGAATCGGTCCGAACCATGCTCAAGGGCTCTGATTTGGTGGAGAAGT
Organism: Deltaproteobacteria bacterium; assembly: GCA_020060805.1. Taxonomy (GTDB): domain Bacteria; phylum Desulfobacterota; class DSM-4660; order Desulfatiglandales; family HGW-15; genus JAHECH01. The sequence continues at coordinate 15,137 of JAGUZM010000324.1, forward strand.
GGGGCAAGTTTGACTTCATTTACTCGATGGGGCTCTTTGACTACCTCACGCCTCCCGTGGGAGCGGGTATCCTCGGAAAACTGTGCCAGCTCTTGGATAGGGGCGGCGATTTGCTCGTGGGCAATTTCCACGTTTCCAACCCGAGCCGCTGTTACATGGAATACTGGCTTGACTGGGTGCTGTATTACAGGACCGAAGAGGAGTTCCTTCGCCTGCTCCCTGAGAAGACCCAGGGACGGGGAACGATCTTATTCGAAGATACGCGAAGCCAGATGTTTCTCCACGTCAAGAAATAAAAAGCGCGGACCCGGGACACGGGCTCGCCCTTGAGGGGGAACGCAAGGGATACAGGTGAAAGCATCCGAGGGAAACAGGGTATCCCAGACAGCACGACCACCTAGCCGAGGAAACCATGACTTCTCGTCCTGAGGCGACATTTGACTTCGACACAGGGGATTTTGCGACCTACCTGAACCAGATTATTCACCAGTGGTCAAAGACCGTAGTGATTTTGGTCTTTATTCTCGTCCCGGTCTTTTTCGTCCTGGACTATTTTGCGGTTCCGCAAAACCTGCAGTCCACTTTCGCAAGCTATCGGTTTGTTTGTGCCAGCGTAGCCCTCGGTCAGTATCTCGCGCTGCGGAGCTCGAAGCCCAGCAGGCTCTCCTACATTCACGGCTATCTGGTGAGCCTTGTCGTCGGAAGCACGATCGCTATCATGACGGTCTATTTGGGCGGCTTTGATTCGAGCTATTATGCCGGGCTCAATCTCGTCATCATCGGGGTGAACCTTCTCCTGCCCTGGGGGGGAATCCATTCGGCGATCAACAGTGCCATCGTGATCATGAGCTACCTCGTCCTGAATGCGTTGACGGGGCAGGCGTTTGAGAGCAAGATTCTGGTCAACAACCTTTTCTTTCTGAGTTCGACGGCAACGCTGGCCGTTATCATCACCTATGTCCGGCAGAAGCTTGTGAAACAGGAATTCTTGCTCCTTGTGCAGCTCAGAAAAGCGAGAGATGCCCTGTGGAGCGAGGTGGAGCTTGCCAAGCGGATGCAAACCTCTCTTTTGCCCGGAACGGGGAAAAAGATGAACGGTTTCGAAGTCGTCGCAAAAATGGCGCCTGCGAAAGAAGTGGGTGGTGATTACTACGACATCATCGAAATCGATCGGGATCGGGCGTGGGTGACGGTGGGCGACGTGTCCGGGCACGGCTTTGACTCAGGACTGGTGATGATGATGGCTCAGACGAGCATGCTTTCGGTGATCCACCGGGCCCCTGACGCCCAGCCGTCCCAGGTGCTGGAAGCCGTGAACAAGGTCATCAGAGAGAACGTTTCGAGGCTGGGTTCCGAGCATTATATGACCGTATCGGTCCTGCGCCTGGAAGGATCTTCGATGGCGGTGGCGGGAAGACACCAGGACATCATCCTCTACAGAGCCGCCTTGAACCGGACCGAAGTGATCCCCACCGAGGGAACATGGCTCGGTCTGAGTGACGACATTTCCAACGAGCTTCCGGAGAGGGAGATAGAGCTGGATCAAGGGGACATTGTCCTATTGTTCACGGATGGGGTCACTGAGGCGATGAACCGTGAGGGTGTCCTGTTCGGGCAAGCAAGGCTTGAGGAGGCCCTGAACGAATATGCCGACCTGCCGCCGCGGCGGCTTCTTGATAAGATCTTTGAGGAAGTTTCTCATTTTCAAGGGGAACAAATGGACGATATGACGCTGGTGGTCATCAAGAAACTGGTTAAGGAATCACAAACCGCCGTTGCTTAGATACCGGCGAGGAGCGTGAAAAAATGGGAGCCGGCCTTGCATTGCCAGTAGATTTCGAGCGGAACCTGATCACCTTGTCCTTCGGGAAAAGCTTTGAAAAGGCATTCCAGCAGGACTATTTCAAGAAGTCCCTGACCCATGTCCGGACGGCGATCCTCCTCGCTGTGGTTTCTTACGCGGTGTTTGGGATTCTCGATGCCCTTTTGGTTCCCGAAGAAATGCATCGGCTGTGGCTGATCCGGTTTGCGGTCTTCTGCCCTTTTGCCTTCGCCGTGTATCTCTTCACCTTCTCAAGGCATTTTGAGAAGTACATGCAGCTGGCCCTGGGAGCGGTCGTGTTCGTTGCCGGGATGGGGATCATCGGCATGATCCTGATCGCGCCTTCTCCAGGAAAATATGCCTACTACGCCGGCCTCATTCTCGTGTTCATGTACGGCTACACGTTCTTTAAGCTGCGATTTGTCTACGCAACCGCCGTCGGGCTGGCGATTGTCTTGGGCTACGAAATCGCGGCCATATGGCTGAGCGAAACGCCTTTTTCGATCATCGTGAACAACAATTTCTTTTTCCTCGCCGGGAACATCATCGGAATGCTCGCATGCTATTCCATCGAACTCTCGGCGCGGAGGGACTTTTTTCAGGCCCAGTTGCTCCGTCGAGAGCGGGCTAAGGTGGACGCAAGCAATCGAGAGCTGGAAAAACAGGTAAACAAGCGCACCTGGGAATTGGTGGAGGCGATAGAGGGCCTGAGGAAAGAGATTGCGGAACGGGAAAGGGCCGAGGCCCAACTGAAGGAAAGCGAGGAAAAATACAAGACCATCCTGGAGAGCATCGAAGAGGGCTACTATGAGGTGGATCTCGCCGGGAACTTCACCTTTTTCAACGAGGCGGTGAAGAGGCTTCTCGGATACTCAGACGAAGAGCTGCGGGGAATGAACAACAGGCAATACACGGACGAGCGGAATGCCAAGATGCTGTTCCAAGCCTTTAATGCGGTCTTCAGGACGGGACACCCCGCAAAAGGCTTTGACTGGGAGATCATCAGCAAGGATGGGACGAGAAGGTACTTGGAAGCATCCGTATTGCTTATGAGGGATCAGGAAGGCAAACCGAAGGGGTTTAGGGGGATCGCAAGGGACATCACGGAACGAAAACTCGCCGATGAAGCGCTCCGGATATCGGAAGAGAAGTACCGGCACCTGGTTGACAACGCCAATGACGGCATCTTTATCGTTCAGGAGGGTTTCGTCAAGTTTGCCAACCCCAAGGCCGTTCAGTTGTTTGAATACGGCATCGAGGATTTGTCCAATGTGCCATACCAAAACCTGATCCATCGTGAAGACAGGGGTCTTCTTGACGAAGCAAGAAGCGGTGATTCCGAGCCTGACCAGGCGCCATCGCCCTTCTCCTTAAGAATTCTGGCACGGAGTGGAAAGGAGGTTTGGGTTCAAATCAACGCGGTTGAAATCACCTGGGAGGGGAAGCCGGCAACGCTCAATTTTGTGAGAGACATTTCGACCCAAAAGAAACTCGAAGCTCAGCTCCTTCAGGCCCAAAAAATGGAGGCGATCGGCACCCTTGCAGGAGGTATTGCGCACGATTTCAACAACATTCTTACTTCGGTGTTGGGCTACACCCAACTCGCCCTGGGTGATATTGCCAAAGGCTCGCAGGCAGAACGGGACTTGCAGGAAGTCGTCAGCGCGGGACGGCGTGCTCGGGATCTGGTGAGTCAAATTTTGACTTTCAGCCGCCAGGCGCAACAAGAACTGAAGCCCCTCGACCCGACCCCGATCATTAAAGAGGTTCTCAAGCTCCTGCGCGCCTCCATTCCTGCGACCATCGACATCAGACAGCAAATTCCCAAGACAGAAGCGAAGCTCTTGGCTGACCCAACCCAGATCCACCAGATCCTGATCAATCTATGTACGAACGCGGCCCATGCCATGAATGAGAAAGGGGGCATCTTAGAGGTGGCCTTAAGGAAGGTCTCCTTGGATTCCCTCTTCGCTTCAAGACATCCTGACTTCAAGCCGGGAGACTACATCGCCCTTGAAGTCAGCGACACGGGGCACGGGATTCCTAAGGCGATCATGGACCGCATCTTCGACCCCTTTTTCACCACCAAGAAGCGCGGCGAGGGCACGGGTATGGGCTTGGCGGTAGTTCACGGCATCGTCAAGAGCTGCGAAGGCCACATCACGGTCTACAGCGAGGTCGGGAGGGGAACCACATTCAGGGTTTTCCTTCCTTGCTGCAAAGGAGATGCGGCCTGCGAGGGCGCTGGGGAAATGCCCCTTGTCAAAGGGAATGAGCGCATTCTTTTTGTGGACGATGAGCCGTCGATTGCGGCCATGACGAAAAGGATGCTCGAGACCCTGGGGTACAACGTGGAATCAACCACAAGCAGCAGGGACGCGCTGCGTCTGTTCCAAGATAGACCGGAGGGATTCGACCTGGTTATCACGGATCTGACCATGCCGAAAATGACAGGAGAGCAACTCGCCACAGAGATGGTCCGGATTCGAAGGGATATTCCCATCATCATCTGCACGGGGTACAGCAGGACCCTTGCAGAGGACAAGGGAAGAAGCCCCGGCATTAGCGCGGTAGTCACAAAGCCTCTCATCATCCATGAGATTGCACAAACCATCCGCGATGTTCTGGACAGAAGAGGGTCCTTCAACAAGGAGCGGGGAGAAAGGCCAGCCTTCCATTGAGGTGAGATGTGGAAAAGATATTGATCGTCGATGACGAAGAACCGATCCGAAGGCTTTTGATGAGGTACCTTGGGGCCACGAAATACTACTGTGTCGCAGCGGCGAACGCGATGGAGGCACGAGACCTTTTTGAGGAAGAGGAATTTGCCGTCATCCTCTGCGACATCAACATGCCCGGTGAAACCGGGCTGGAACTCGTCAGGGAACTGAAAAGCAGGAACGGGGATTTGGCCGCTGTGATGGTAACAGGAGCAGACGAGCCTTCCATCGCAAAGACGGCTTTCGAAATAGGCGCTTATGATTACATCGTCAAACCCCTTGAGCAGAACCGAGTTCTCATCAGCGTAGCGAATGCCTTGCACCGCCGGGAATTGGAGGTGATCAGCCGCACCTATCGCCATATGTTGGAAATGATGGTGGCCGAACGGACGGTGAATCTCCAGAATGCGCTGGAAAAGCTCCAGAAGACCCTCGACGGCGTGATTCATGCCATCGGGCTGACGGTCGAGAAAAGGGATCCCTATACCGCCGGCCATCAGGAAAGGGTGGCAAACCTGGCCTGCGTGATTGCGAACCGAATGGGGATGCAGGAAAAACAGGTCAAGGGGCTGCACATGGCGGCCCATATCCATGATATTGGCAAGATCCATATCCCTTCGGATATCCTGAATAAACCCGGTCAACTCAGCGACATAGAGTTCGCCTTGATCAAAACTCACCCCACCGTCGGCTACGAGATTCTGAAACCCATCGAGTTCCCTTGGCCGGTCGCGGAAATCATTTACGAACATCACGAAAAAATAGATGGCTCTGGGTATCCCCGCGGGTTGCCGGGTAATGAGATTTTCCTGGAAGCGAAGATCCTGACCGTTGCGGATGTGGTTGAGGCGATGGCCTTCCACAGACCCTATAGGGCAGCGCTGGGGATCGAGAAAGCCCTCGATGAAATCGAGAGAGGGTCTGGACGATTGTTTGAGCCCGAGGTCGTGAAGTCTTGTTTGGCTGTCTTCGAAGGGAACGGCTACCGATTTGAATCCGTGAGAAAGTCGAATTGGATGTGGATCGCCTGATCCCGCAACCCGTCATGCTCAGGCGTCGGTTTTGTGCCGTGTAAAGCGCCCCCCTTTTAACCGTTTTCGATCCCAGATCCGAATAGGCAACCTTCTCCCAAATCGCCCCCTATTGGTCTTAACACCCAGAAACCCTCTCGCCCGAGCCCCGGGTTTGCCCCTACGACGGTATCCGGAGTCCTAAGGATCGGCGGCGCCAGAGGCGGATTCGCTAAGGCGCCCCTTGACGAAAATACCACAAGGTAGTACTTTTAGGTGTAACGGGCATGGAAAAGGAGAAACCTTTAGAGAATTTGGGTGTGGATGACTCCATTTGCGACAACCCTATCGTTGGGGCGTGTTCGGAAGCCCATAATGGGTGGTGACAGAGATGTACGATAAGAGCCTGCAAGAACTCCTGGACCAGGCCAGGTTGCTCGTCCAGGAGGTGGCCCTCGATGAAGCGTACGAGCTTTTTAGAGCCAAGGGCCAGGCTGTATTCGTGGACATGAGAGAACCGGAAGAACTGTCCCTCGGCTACATCAAGGGTTCGGTTTTTATCCGGGGAGATGAGCTGGAGATGCAGGCAAGGCACTTGTTACCCGACAAGAACGCGGCGGTGGTGCTCTATTGTAATTCGGGAATCCGATCCCTTCTCATGGCCCTCAATCTTAAAGATATGGGCTACAAGGACGTTCGCACTCTGGCGGGCGGCATAGAGGCTTGGAAAGAGGCCGGGTATGAAGTGGTGACGAGTGGTCTGTTGACACTCGATCAGCTCACCCACTACAGCAGGCAGGTCATCCTGAGGGATGTTGGAGTGGAAGGACAGAGAAAACTGCTCGATGCCAAGGTCCTCTTGGTCGGGGCAGGGGGTCTCGGCAGTCCGGCGGCCATGTACCTGGCCGCGTCGGGTGTAGGCACCCTCGGCCTGATGGACTTCGACCGGGTGGACCGGTCGAATCTTAACCGCCAGATTTTGCATAATCATGGAGATGTGGGCAGACCGAAGGTCGAATCGGCTAAGGACACGATAAATCGTATGAACCCGGAAGTTCAAGTCGTCACCTTCAGGGAAAGGCTTTCGCCTGAAAACGCTCTGGCCACGGTGCGCAATTTCGATATCGTGCTGGATGGGTCGGACAACTTCCCGACAAAATACCTTCTAAACGATGCCTCGTTCTTCGCGGGGAAACCCTATATTTTTGGCGCAGCGGTTCGTTTTGAAGGACAAGCCTCCGTCTTCTACCCTAAAGGAGGAGGGCCTTGCCTGCGGTGCATGATGCCTACCCCCCCCAGGGAAGACCTCGTTCCCACCTGAAGCGAGGTAGGTGTCCTGGGAGTTGTGCCCGGGCAAATCGGCCTGATCCAGGCTACCGAGGCCCTCAAACTCATCCTGGGAAGGGGAAATCCCCTGATAGGCCGTTTTCTCATCTATGACGCCCTTGACGCGATCTTCAATGTATTTACGCTGGAGAAGAACGAAAAATGTCCTCTTTGCGGGGCAGATCAGGTCATCACAGATCTTGCGGATCGCAACTATCGCGGCCAAGTGTTGTCATGCCCTGCCTGAAGGATTTCTCGAATTACCCTCCCTCGCCTGTCCTCCGAGAAAGCGAGGGTAGCCCAGAAGTTATCACTGCAGCGCCGCATCGTCGGTAACTTATGGCGGCACCAGAAGGACAAGGGTCAATAACCATGCCGCTGAGGGGCAATCATGGGGAATAGGAGCAGAGAAGTTGCAATTGGGCTGAGTGGCGGAGTCGACTCCTCTGTGGCGGCGGGCCTACTAAAAGAAAAAGGTTATGAACTCATTGGGTTATTCATGGAGATATACGATGAGTCTTTGCCGGTGGGGAAGGCTGAAAAGCATGCCTGTTACGGCCCCGGTGAAGAGAAGGACCTGGAATCGGTGGAGTCCGTCTGCAAGAGGTTAAGAATCCCTCTCTACAGGGTGGATCTGAGAAAAGAGTACCGAGATTACGTGATCGGCTATTTCAAAAGCGAATACCTCTCAGGGAAGACGCCGAACCCCTGTGTGGTGTGCAACCAAAGACTCAAGTTTGGTTTCCTCCTGGAAAAAGCGAAAGATCTGGGAGCCAATTTTCGATTTTTCGCAACAGGTCATTACGCAAGAATAAGAAAAATCGGAGGATCCTTCGTGCTGGCAAAGGCCGTGGATCATTCGAAGGATCAGACCTATTTTTTGTATGGGCTTAAACCGGAACAACTGTCTCATACGCTCTTCCCTCTGGCCCTGTACACAAAAAAGGAGGTCAGAGAAATCGCAAAACTTCTAAGCCTTGAAACGGCTGACCGACCGGAAAGCCAGGATTTTGTATCCGGCGGAGACTATGCCTCCTTTTTCCAAGACGCAGACGTAAAGGAGGGCGATATCTTAGACGAAGAAGGGCATATCCTGGGGAGACACCCCGGCATTGCACATTACACGGTGGGTCAACGCCGGGGCCTTCGCGTTGCCTCGCGCAAGCCGCTTTACGTGACTAAAATCGATCCTCAATACAACCGCATCATCGTAAGCGAGAAGAGCAGGCTCTACTCGAAGGGTCTTGTCGTGAAAGATCTTCATCTGCACCATGCCACAAGACAGGATAAACCTTACAGGGTGAAGGTGAAGATCCGGCTAAAGCACGAGGAGACACCCGCGATGGTTTTTCCGAAAGGGAACAACAGGGCCGTGATATTGTTCGACGAACCCCAGGCGGCCGTCACGCCCGGGCAGTCAGCGGTGTTCTATCTGAGGGATATTGTACTCGGTGGAGGGATCATTGAAGAGACCGTGGGACTTGCCGGGGCTGCATCAACGGCTGACTGCCTTGAACGAACAGAGCCTGAGTCTCTCGGCCATAAGGCTTCACGCTGTTCGGTTTGGCCCGACGATTCCGGTGAGCAGGGCGCCTGTGGCGCTGGAAGGATTACTCCATGAGAATACCGGGTGTTGGAGTTCTGTGAAGGAGCGAATTCATGAACATCGCGGAAAACATAACCCATCTCGTCGGTCACACACCGTTGGTGGCGTTGAACAAACTCGGGAAAGGGCTTCCGGGCAGGGTGGTCGCCAAGTGCGAGTTCTGTAATCCCGCATCCAGCGTGAAAGACCGGATCGGATTGAACATGATCGAGGCGGCCGAACGATCCGGCCAAATCAAACCCGAGACCATTCTGGTCGAGCCCACCTCCGGGAACACCGGTATCGCCCTCGCCTTTGTCTGCGCCTCGCGGGGCTATCCGCTTTTGCTGACCATGCCCGAGACGATGAGCCTGGAACGCCGGAAACTGTTGAGTTTCTTCGGTGCCAAACTGATCCTCACCCCCGGCGCGGACGGAATGCCGGGTGCCATACGCAAGGCGAAAGAGTTGGCGGACTCGGACCCGCGCTACTTGATATTGCAACAGTTCGAGAACCCCGCGAACCCGGAGATCCATCGCCGGACCACAGCAGAAGAAATCTGGGATGACACGGATGGCCAAGCCGATATCCTCGTCGCAGGGGTGGGAACAGGCGGGACCATCACCGGAGTTGCTGAGGTGCTCAAGGCCCGAAAACCCACTTTCATGGCCATCGCCGTGGAGCCGGTGGCCTCTCCCGTACTTTCGGGCGGGAAACCTGGACCTCACAAAATCCA
>JAGUZM010000412.1 GCA_020060805.1 Deltaproteobacteria bacterium
ACTCGCCGTCGGCCCCGGATTCTCACTCCGGACCGCGAACGGCGACATGGCATGCGCGTCGATGAAACAAAGTCGGCCACGGAGTTCCCGCTGCTGGCGGAGCAACGCAACCAACTCAGCCAGAACCCAATGCTGAAGAAGGTTACCTCGGTTCCCTTTGTACGTCGGCATTGGCATCCCACGTCCTCTCGCGCCGCCTAACAAGTTATTCTATGGTTTCCGGATGTCCCCATTGACGGAAAGGCGCCAGGGTCTCCACGCCGCGACGGTTCTTGGTTGTGTGACTGAGCACTGTCGTCCCGGCGTCCTAAGTACCTAATTTTACTTATATATGATGGGAAGATATTTGACAAGCAATTTTAGATGTCGGGACTCGACTTTCCGGAGAACTAGCCCCGCCGCCTTATCCCAGCCATTTTCTCAGGCGCCGAATGGCCTCCTCCAGGGTTTCATCTTTTTTGCAAAAGCAGAAACGGACAAGGTTTCGGCCCCTGCTGCGCTTGTCCCAGAAGACGGAGCAGGGGATGGCCGCGACTCCGGCCTTTTCAGGGAGCATGCGGCAGAAGGCGAGATCATCGTCAAAGCCGAGGGGGGTAATATCGACGAGCACATAGTACGTGCCCTCCGGAGGAAAAACCCGGAACCCGAGTTCTACTAAAGCATCGCAGAGCCAATCGCGGCGGCGGGTGTAATCCGAAAGAAGCTGGGTATAGTATTGCTCCGGGGAGTCGATTCCGAAAGCGACCGCATCCTGGAGCGCGGGTTGGCCGCAGAAGACGATGTACTGGTGACTCATGCGGACCGCGCGGGAGAGGTCCGGGGCGGCGATCACCCATCCCTGTTTCCATCCAGTCATAGAAAGGGTCTTGGCCGTGGAAGAGATCACGAAGGAGCGATCCCTCAAGCCGGGGACGTTCCAAAGGGTCACATGTTTGAGCCCGTCATAGACCATGTGTTCGTACACTTCATCGCCGATGGCGAAGGCATCGTATTTCTCACATAATGAGGCGATGAAACTCAGTTCTTCCAACGAGAAGACCTTGCCGGTGGGGTTGTGGGGTGTGTTGATGACGATCGCCCTGGTCCTGGGATTGAAGGCTCGTTCCAGCTCGTCTCGAGGAAGAGAGAAGTCGGGAAGCCCCAGGGAGACGTACCGGATGCTGGCCCCCGGCAGGGAAGAAATCGGTGCGTAGGTATCGAAACAGGGCTCGATCAGAATGACTTCATCCCCCGGCTCGAGGATACCGAGCAGGGTCGCACAGAGGCCCTCCGTCGCTCCAGAGGTGACGGTGACCTCCGTATCCGGGTCCACTTCCAGCCCGTAGAAGCGTTTCATCTTTCGTGCCACGGCATGGCGCAGTTTTGGAATCCCGATGGACGGCGCATACTGGTTGGGGCCGGCTATGATCGCTTCAGCCGCCTTTGCTTTCACCTCTTCCGGGCCGTCGAAGTCAGGGAAGCCCTGGGATAAATTAACGGCACCGTGGGTGTTGGCGAGCGAGGTCATTTCCGTGAATATGGACGTTCCAAAAGGGCGAAGGGCCTTGGCGACGATCTCTTTTTCCCTTCCGGAAACGTTTTGCGGCAACGCGATAACCTCCTGGTGGCAAATTGTGTTATTTGCAAAGACAACAATATAATGTTTGCGTTCTTGCGGGGTATGGGGCTTTTCTTCAGTTCCAAGGCCGCCATAGGCGGCCAAGTCTCCCGGCCTGGTCTTTTCATCGACTTATCCATGGGGGAGTTCTGCCCCCTCCGCATTCCCTTCGACAGGCTCAGGGCTGCGGCTTCCCCCACGGATAAGTCACGAAAAGGACAGCGGCCTTCCGACAGTCACTTCAGAAAACCCCCACGCCCCGCGTAGTCATGAAACGCACACAGTTTGTCGCTCCCAGCGGTGAATCTCAGAGGTGAAAAACCCCTATTTTGCGATCATGGCGCGCATCATGTCTCCTGCGTTCTGGGCATGATCGGCGATGGAGCCGATCGTTTCCACCAGCCTCACCAGGTGAAACACCTGCAGGGGATCTTGGATGGTGGTGAAGATTCTGTGAATCAGCTCACGCTCCAGGTGATCCGCCTCATGCTCCACCTGACGGATATCCCGAACGATCGACTTGATCGCGTCCCTGTCTTCCTTAAACCAGCCCTTGAAGTAACGGGTCGCCGTCTCCACCATGGGGGAAAGCTTTTCGATGGACGGAACGATGACCTTGACGAAAAAGATGAGATCCTTCCCTATCTCATCTTCAATTCCCTGGGGCCTGTAAGACAGCCAGTAGAGGGCTTCCTCCACCGAGTCGATGACCCTATCCTGCTCCCGCAAGTACATGAAGAACTGGAACTTATCCACGGCCATCAAAATGCCTCTCGGCATGTGACCGCGGATGTTGCGCTTGATCGCGTCCGCTTCAGACTCCAGCCGGGCCACATCATCCGTGAGGTTGTCGAATTCCTCGCATCGCCTGTCGACGTGGCACTCCACGGCTTGCTGAAACATCTTGGCGCATTCACTCACCTTGTCCGCATGCCTCTTGAGGTCTTCGAAAGGTGATTTGCGGAAGAGAGATAAGAGTGTGCTTCGCATCGCATTCCCCCCTATAAAAGAAGTTTGGAAAACATGGCAAAAAAGACCATGGAGAGAATAATGGTGAAAGGCAGCGTGATCACCCAGGACGAGAAGATATTTCTGATGACCCTCAAATCGAGCACGCCCATGCCTCGCATCAGACCGACGCCGATCACCGCACCCACCAGCACGTGGGTGGTGGAGATCGGGAGCCCCAGGCGGGAGCAGATGAGAATCGTCGTCGCAGCGCCGAACTCGGCGGAGAAGCCCCTCACCGTGGTGATTTCAGTGATTTTGTGACCGATGGTGGCCATGACCCTTGCCCCTGAGATCAGAAGCCCTCCTCCCACCGCCATGCCACCGAGGGCCAGCATCCAGAGAGGGACATCCACATGCATGGCCACGGTTTTTGTCTGTACGATGGAAAAAATGGCGGCCATGGGACCCACGGAATTGGCCACGTCATTCGCCCCGTGGGCAAACGCGACATAACAGGCGGTCATGACCTGGAGATATCCGAAAAGGCACCCCACCTTTTCTTCCTGGTCTCCCCTGATCCACCGGCAATTTTCACCCCCGAGCCGGGAGAGGATGGCTTTGCCCGCAAAAGCCGCAAGAACGGAGAGGGGGACAGCGACGATCAGGGCCATGCCGAAGCTGAGGTTGAGGTGCAGGCTTTTTCTCCCTTCAGAGAGAATGGACAGGAGGATGACCAGAACGACCATGCAGAGAAGCCACGGGGCGTACCTCTGGGCGGATTTATAAGGAAGATCCGAGGAGAGGATCTTTTTGTGAATGACGTAATAGACGCCGCCGCTCATGATACCTCCCGCAAGGGGTGAAACGACCCAGCTCGCGGCCACCGTTCCCACTTTGGCCCATGACACGCCGCCAAAGCCAACGGCGAGGACTCCGAAACCAACCACCGCTCCCACGATCGAATGGGTCGTTGACACGGGAAGCCCCAGCCGGGTTGCGACATGAACCCAGATGCCTGCGGAAAGGAGAGCAGCGAACATGCCGAGGAGGAGTTTTTCCGGTGAATCGACTAAGAGGGAGGGGTCAATCATGCCCTTCCGTATGGTGTTTGTCACGTGGGAGCCTGCCAGGACAGCTCCGGCGAGGTTGAAGATCACGGAGGCCACGACAGCCTGCTTCATGGTCAGGGCGCCGGAACCGACGGAAGTGCCCATGGCATTTGCCAAATCGTTACCACCGATATTAAGGGCCATGTAGAAGCCGAGGAGGGTTGCAAAGCCAAGGAGAATGTAATCAGCTCCGGGTGAAAAAAGGACGTTCATGCGATTAAGCTCAGCCTATCGGGTGTTTGACAACTCGGATTCATCAGGCAGCAATAAGACAATCGGTCATTCCTATCATGGTTGGATACCCTTCGACAAGCTGAGGA
>JAGUZM010000168.1 GCA_020060805.1 Deltaproteobacteria bacterium
CCACGGCCCTCTGGTGCTCCACCATGGATTCAAAAGAGATCCCCTCCGCCGCTTCGGTGATCGCCAGCATCTGCGAGGTGTCCTCAGAAGGGATGAAGCCTTTGGGTAGAACGCGAAAGAGATGAAAGGTGGCCAGAAGGATAAAGGCTGTGAAAAGGATCGTCACCAGGCGGTGCCGCAGGAATACCTTGAGACCCCTGCCATAGACCCGGAGCATCCACTGAAAAGCCTTCTCAGAGGCGGTGTAAAAGCGGCTCTGTTTCTCTCTGTGGCCGGGCTTGATGTAACGGCCGCACAGCATCGGTGTGAGGGTCAAGGAAATGAAGCCGGAAATCAGCACAGCCACGCCGATCGTGACGGCGAATTCCTTGAAAAGGCGTCCGATGATCCCCCCCATGAACAGGACAGGAATGAAAACAGCGGCAAGGGAGAGGGTCATGGAAACGATCGTGAATCCGATCTCCTTGGATCCAGCCAGGGCTGCGTCGAAGACATTTTCCCCTCTCTCAACGTGCCTGACGATGTTCTCTAGCATGACAATCGCATCGTCCACCACAAATCCCACGGCCAGGATCAGGGCCATGAGGGAAAGGTTGTCCAGGTTGTAACCCATCAGGTACATGACTCCGAAGGTGCCTATGATGGAAAGGGGCATGGCCACCGACGGGATCAGCGTTGCGGAAACCTTTCGGAGAAACAGGAAGATGACGAGCACGACAAGGCACAGAGCGAATAAGAGGGTGAACTTCACATCCCGTACCGACTCCCGGATGGATTCAGAGCGGTCAAAGAGGACGTGGAGGGAGACCGAGGCGGGAAGCTGGGCTTTGAAGGTGGGGAGCAGTTTTTTCACCGCATCGGCCACTTCCACGGTGTTCGTGCCCGGTTGGCGCTGGACGGCAAGCACCATGGCGCGCTGGTCAATGTACCAGGCGGCCGCCTTGTCGAACTCCACGCCGTCGATCGCTGTTCCCACATCCTGAAGCCGCACAGGGCTGTTTCCCCGGTAGGCGACGATCAGGGGGTTGAATTCCCGGGCTTCCCGGAGCCGGCCCGTGGATTCAACGGTGAAGGCGCGATACCGGCCGTAGAGAATGCCTGTGGGCAAGTTGGTGTTGGCTGTTCTGATGCCCCGGCTGACCTCGTCGATTCCCAATCCACGGCTCTTGAGCGCCTTGGGGTCCACTTGAATGCGAACCGCGTATTTTTGAGAGCCGTAAACCAGAACCTGGGCCACACCCTTGACCGTCGAAATGCGCTGGGCGATCATGGTTTCCCCGTACTCGTTCAGGGCATACAGGGGAAGGGTCGGCGACGTGAGAGAGAGGTAAAGGATAGGCATATCCGCAGGGTTGACCTTGCGGTAGGAAGGGGGGTAAGGCATATCCCTGGGCAACCTCGATGCTGTCCGGGTGATCGCAGCCTGCACATCCTGGGCCGCAGCGTCCAGGCCCCGGTCCAAGTCGAACTGGAGGGTGATCTGGGTGACCCCGAGAGAGCTGGAAGAGGTCATGGAGGTGACGCCGGCAATGGTGGAAAACTGTCTTTCCAGGGGGGTGGCAACCGATGAAGCCATGTTCTCAGGGCTCGCACCGGGGAGACGGGCATCGACGAGGATGGTCGGGAAGTCAACGTTGGGAAGATCGCTCACCGGCAGGCGGCGATAGCCCATGAGGCCGAAAATGATGATGCTCAACATGACCAGGGTGGTCATCACAGGCCGGCGAACAAAAAGGGCGGAAACGTTCATTTCGCGGTGTTCTCTTTTCGACCGGAATTCTGTTCTTTGATGCTCACCCTGGCGCCGGGCGTGAGGAGAATCTGACCGTTGGTGACGACCGTTTCTCCGGGAGCAAGGCCTTTCTCGATCACCGCTTCACCGTTGGTGTTGCGGCTGAGAAGAACCGCTCGCATTTCAGCCGTGCCCTCCTTGCTCACCACAAAAGCGTACTGTCCGGATTGGCCGGTTTGAATCGCTTCGCTCGGCGCAACCACGGCGTTCGGCTGTACGCCCAGGGTGAGAACAATGTGCACGATCTGCCCCGGCCAGAGACGGCGATCCTTGTTCGGGAAGGAGGCTTTGAGGCGGATGGTTCCTGTGGACACGTCGACGGTATTGTTCACAAACGTGACCTTGCCGGTGAGGGGCTCGGTATGGAGGCTATTCCTGGAGACATCAACCCGCACATCCAGCTTCGTCTCTCTCATGGCGCGGTTGATGTCGCCGAGGTATTTTTCCGGAACCGCAAAAGTCACGTAGATGGGCTGAATTTGATGAATGGTGATCAGGGATTTGTTTTCATCGTTCCCTTTGACCAGGTTGCCGCGCTGGATCAAAAGGCTGCCGGTCCGGCCTGAAATGGGGGAGCGGATCGTGCAGTAGCTCAGTTGGAGTTCGAGGTTTTCCACGGCTGCCCGGTCTGCCTTGACCTGGGCCTCCGCAGCCTCTGCCGCGCTCTTGAATTGTTCGTAGGTTTGACGGCTGACAAAGTCTTTTTCCGCAAGAGGCATGTTTCTCCGGACATCGTCCTGAGCCTTCCGAGCGAGGGCCTGATCCCTTTCCAGCCGTGCCCGAGCCTCTTTCAGCGCCACTTCGTAGGGAGCCTTGTCGATGGTGAAAAGAAGATCCCCTTCCCTGACCTCCTGGCCTTCCTGAAAGTGAACGCCCACCAGTTCCCCGCCGACGCGGGATTTCACGGCCACCGTTGAGTAGGCTTCCACGTTCCCCACGGCCGTCGTCTGTACCAGGATGTCCTTGGAAAGGACCTGCGCAACCGTCACCGGAACAGGAGGCCTCTCCTTGGGTTTGCCTTTGGGCTGTTCAGCCGCGGGCCCGTCCGAGCAAGCGGAAAGAAAGACCGAAAGGGCCAGGAAAAAACACGCCAGGGGGCGGGCTCCGAAATTATGGGTCAGACCGATTTTTTCGACCAAAGGAAGAGATCTCCCTTGACCTGAGCATTCACCGGAACCAATCCTAACGCTACACTTTTGATAGTGATAGACCAAACTATAAGCATTTGAGACAAGAAGTAAACAAAAAGATTGATTCAACCCCCGGGCTTTTGAACCCTCGGTCAGGAGACCTTGTCCCCTGGTTTGAGTTTCCCGTCAAAGGTCACAATACCGAGGTTATCCTTTCCGACGCCGGCAAGGATCATCCCTTCCGAAAGCCCGAATTTCATCAGCCGGGGCTTCAGGTTGGCCACGACGACCACCTGTCGGCCCACAAGCTTGCGGGGGTCGGGGTATGCGGAGCGAATGCCCGCGAATATCTGGCGAAGCCTGCCTTCGCCCAGATCGACCATGAGTTTCAGGAGCCTGTCCGCGCCCTCCACCAGACCAGCTTCTCGGACGACACCCGCGCGCAAATCAACCTTCGAGAAATCGTCCATGGTGATCGTATCGGCGATAGGCGCCGGGGTGGGATGTTTCTCAGTAGCGGAAGGTGGGGGCTCGGGTTTCTGCGCGACCCCCTTGCCGGCAAGTTCCTTCCCCTCTTCTTTCTGGATCTTGGCCCACTCATCACGGAGAGTGACCGTCCGGTTGAAAACGAGCCGGCCCTTTCGGGAGTCGGCGGAGTCCATGCAGAAATACCCCATCCTTTCGAACTGGAAACGATTCCCCGGCTCGGCGGCGGCGAGGCTCGGTTCCAAACGGCAGGACGAGAGGGTTTCAAGGGAGTTGGGGTTCAGGAAAGCTTTGAAATCG
Organism: Deltaproteobacteria bacterium; assembly: GCA_020060805.1. Lineage (GTDB taxonomy): Bacteria > Desulfobacterota > DSM-4660 > Desulfatiglandales > HGW-15 > JAHECH01. Next base: position 3,709 of record JAGUZM010000168.1, read on the forward strand.
AGATCCCCTTCCTCGTCGCTCGGATTCGGCCTGGTGAAGAGATGGTCATAGAGCCGCACCTCGGCGGGGATCGCATGGGGGGCTGAAACCCAATGCAAAGTCGCCCGCACTTTGCGGCCGTCCGGCGCGTCGCCTCCCCGCGTCCTGGGGTCATAGGTGCAATGGAGCTCAACGACCTTGCCCGTGTTCGCGTCCTTGACCACTTTGACGCACTTGATGAAGTAAGCGTAACGCAACCGGACTTCCCGGCCCGGCGCCAGGCGAAAGAACTTCTTGGGAGGATCTTCGAGAAAGTCCTCTTCCTCGATGTAGATTTCGCGGGAGAAGGGGACCCTTCTCGTCCCCGCACTCGGGTCTTCCGGGTTGTTCAGGGCATCCAGCTCCTCGGTTTCGCCTTCCGGGTAGTTATCGATAATGACTTTGAGAGGCCTGAGCACTGCCATGACACGGGGGGCTGTCTTATTCAGGTCCTCCCTGATGCAGTACTCCAGGAGAGCGATGTCGACCATGCTGTCTCTTTTGGCTACCCCGATCTTCTCGCAGAAGTTCCGAATCGCCTCGGGCGTGTAACCGCGTCGCCTCAAGCCGGATAGGGTGGGCATCCGGGGGTCATCCCATCCGCTGACGTATCCTTCCTGGACGAGCTGGAGAAGTTTGCGTTTGCTCATCACCGTGTGGCTGAGGTTAAGACGGGCGAATTCGATCTGCTGAGGGTGGTACACACCGAGGGCGTCGAGAAACCAGTCATACAGGGGCCGGTGGTCCTCGAATTCCAGGGTGCAGATGGAATGGGTGATGCCTTCGATGGAGTCGCTCTGGCCATGGGCATAATCGTACATGGGATAGATGCACCATTTGCCGGCCGTTCTGTGGTGCTCGGCATGGAGAATGCGATACATCACAGGATCACGCATGTTCAGGTTGGGAGAAGCCATATCGATTTTCGCCCGGAGGACCCGGGATCCGTCGGGAAACTCCCCCCCTTTCATGCGCTGAAAAAGGTCGAGGTTTTCCTCCACCGAGCGGGTCCGGTAGGGGCTGTCCCTGCCGGGCTCGGTCAGGGTACCCCGGTATTCCCGAATCTGGTCCGCGTTGAGGTCACACACATAGGCTTTGCCCGATTTGATCAGCTGGACCGCCCATTCGTACAGGCGATCGAAGTAATCGGAGGCATAGTATTCCCGATCGTCCCAGTCAAAACCGAGCCACTTCACATCCTCTTTGATCGACTGCACATACTCGAGCTCTTCTTTGGTCGGGTTGGTGTCGTCGAAACGCAGGTTGCAGAGGCCTTTAAACTCGGCTGCGAGACCGAAGTTGAGGCAGATGGATTTGGCGTGACCGATGTGGAGGTAACCGTTCGGTTCCGGCGGAAAGCGCGTATGCACCCGGCCGTCGTACCGCTTCGTTTCCAGGTCGGACTCGATCATGGCACGGATGAAGTTTGGGGCTGGTTTCATGTCGTTCGAACTCATCTGGATATCCCTTTCCTGGTTTCACGCAGGGTGCTCTGAAACACCCATCTCCCCGTCCCATCGGGATTTGGCAAGGCTCAGGCTTGGTTGGACTCGTTGTCCCGGAAAAGTGACGGCTCGGGCGTGACAAGGGAATGTTCTTATCTCGTCCCTTGTCCCTCGCACCTCACATTACCGGAAATTCGTCCCCCATTTCAAGCACAGAAAGGGGCCCCTCTTCTGATCCAAAGGAGCCCATGCCGCCTCATATGCCCCGGAGCTGCCTGAGGAGAACGGTGGACAAGGATGTCAAGAAACCCAGAGCGAGGATGCCTACCTGAAAACTCCATACATCTGCTGCAACCCCCAGGAGAAAGGGCGTGAAACCATTCCCGAAAATCACGCCGAAGGCCACGGTGATCCCGGTGAAAAGGCTCCTTTCGTCGAAGTCGGTGATTTTGGATATGGCCACCAGACCGACAGGGAAGAACACGGGACAAAAGGTCGCCTGAGTGACGAGGGCCGCCACAAGGAGGGGAAACGGCTTCACCAGGGCCATGGCAACGGTTGCCGCTCCTGTCATAAGGAGTGCGAGAAGGAGGACTCTCCTTGCGCCGTAACGGTCAGCGAGATAACCTGCCATGAACGTCAGAATCAATCCGCCCACCCGGGAAAGACCGAAAACCCTGTTCGCAGTTTCGAGGTCGAATCCCCTCTCGGTCACGAGGAAAAGGGGGATGATATTGTAGAGCCCGAGGCTCGATGCTCCGGCAAAACCCCATAGAATCGCCATGGCCCAGAAGTCCCTTCGCTTCAGCGTTGAAAGATAACCGGAACCGGTTATGCTTTTCTGCCGCGGATCGGGTGACAGGACCGAGAAAGCCGCAACAGCTGCCACGCATGCTCCGCTGATCATGAAGATCAAACCTCTCCAGCCAAAGTACCGCAGCACCACGGAAGCGAGAAGGGGGATGGAGAGAATGCTGAAGGAGGCCGCGGTTTCATGGAAGGCGAAGGCTTTGCCCCATCTGTCCGGTTTGATCGCCCGGGTCAGAATCGGAATCGCGCTGGGCAGGTACAGGCCTGCGCCGATTCCCATGGCCAGGGTGAATGAGCTGATGAGGATATATGAAGTTGCGAAGGGGAGGCAAAACATGGCCACAGCCAGGACCGAAAAGCCGAGGAGGATGGATCTCTTGAAACCGATCTTGACGGTCAGCCATCCTGACACGAGCAGGGAGAGGGTGTATCCCAGGGAGAGGGAGAAAAATATGCTCCCCGCCAGGGCGTGGCTGATGCCCAAGTCCTGCTCGAAAATGGGTAGAAGGGGGGAGAGGACGGTTCGGGAGGAGAAATTGAGGAACCAGAGAAACCAGAATACGAATAGGAGCAATAGTGTCATGATCTCAGGCTGGTGGGGTTAAGAGGGTTTTCACATTATAGGTGTCAAAAGAGCCTAGGTCCTGATCGGTTTGCCGTTCCTCTCATGATGCAAGGTGAGAAGGGTCTTCTTCATTTGGTGAAGCCTGTCGGAGAGGGAAACCTTGTAAATGTGGGGATTGGAGAAACGCTTGCTTTCATCCTCGAGGCTCCGCATCTCCTCGGCCGCGTGCTTTCTGATCTCGTCCAGAGAGGGGGGGTCGTAGACCTGCTTGCCGTCTTTGAATACGGGGACCATGATCTCTTTCGCTTCATAGGGAGGCTTGTACGTCTTTTTCATGTAATCGTACATGGGGTGATGGGCCGTCACACGGGTGCGAGAGGGCACAGGCTCATCCACTTCGGTCAGTAAATCTCCCAGCATGTTGCCTTTGGGGTCGTAGAACCGTACGATTTTTTTGACCCCCGGGTTCGTCACCTTCTCAGGGTTCTCGGATATCTTGATCTTGGGCCGGAGAATGCCGTCTCCCCTGTCCGCAGCCATCAGTTTGTAGACCACGCCCAGGGCGGGGGTCTGGAATGATGTCATCATCTTGGTCCCGACACACCAGATGTCGATCCGGGCGCCCTGTTCTCTCAGGGTTTCGATAATCCATTCGTCGAGATCGCTGCTGGCGAGGATCTTGACATCCGGGAAGCCGCCCTGATCCAGGATCTGGCGGGCTGTTTTGGAATAGTAGGCCAGGTCGCCGCTGTCGATGCGGATGCCCTTCAGCTTTTTGCCCGATGACCGCAGCTCTTCGGCCACTTTGACGGCCTGGTGAACCCCCTCAACGATGTCATAGGTATCCACAAGGAGGACGCAGTTGTCGGGGAAGGCCTTGGCATAGGCGCGAAAAGAATCCACCTCTTCGTCAAAGCTTTCGACCCAGCTGTGGGCGTGTGTTCCTCGTACGGGTATTCCGAAAAGTTTTCCGGCCTTTGTGTTGGATGTTCCCTCGCAACCTCCGATGTAAGCAGCTCTGGCACCATAAAGGGCAGCCTCTACGCCGTGGGCGCGCCGGGTGCCGAAGTCAACCACGGGAGCGCCCCGGGTGGCGATGACCATGCGGGCGGCCTTGGTCGCAATCAGGGTCTGGTGGCCGACGATGGCGAGCATGGTGGTTTCCAGGATCTGGGCTTCAGGGATCGGGCCGACCACCCGGATCAGGGGTTCATTCGGAAAGACCACGCTGCCCTCGGGAACCGCCCAGATGTCACCGGTGAATTTTATTCCCTCTCCGAGGCGGGTGAGAGCCTCTCTGGAAAAAATGCCGAGGCTGGCCAGGTAATCCATGTCGTCCGGGTAGATCTTGAGCTTGTTCACGTAGTCGATGACACTTTGCAGGCCCGCAAAAACACAAAAGCCGCCGCTATCCGGGTTCTGCCGAAAGTAAAGGTCGAAGCATGCACGCTGTTTCGCCTTGCCTGAGACAAGGTACCCCGCGACCATGGTGAGTTCATAGAGGTCCGTGTCAAGGGTATGGTTGCCGCACTGGAGGATGTGCAGGCCTTCTTCGCTCTCGAGGGTACCCAGCTCCTGACCGGAAGCGGTGTCAACGACTTCAACTTTCTCCAGCAGCCTTTGGGACTCCGGATCTCTGAAGCGGATTTTCATCTTTATTTACCCGTTGCCTTTTTGCCTATTCGGCCAAACCTTCCAGCCTGCAGTCAATCCTTCCTGCCGAACGATCGCCCCGGGGCTCTGAAAACACCGCCCCTCGGAGGCCTTTAAGCATCCTCCCCTTTCCGAAACACGTTAGCACATTCTCTCTTCATCTTCAGCAACAATTCCTGTCTAATTCGCGGCGGTTTCGGAAGGGGTTCGTGTGGCCCCTTTTAACCTTCATCTGCGACGATACGGTAAGAGTGCTCAACGCCGGCGTTCAGGGAAGCCATGGCACTGCAATATTTTGTCTCCGAGAGTTTGATCGCCTGTTCCACGGATTTGGGGGGGATATCTTTTCCGTAAAGAACATACTCAATGTGAATCCGGGTGTACCGTCTCGGGTGATCTTCAGCCTGCTCGCCGGAGATGACAACCTCAAAGCCTGTCAAGATTGCGCGCTTCTTATTCATGATGGAGACCACGTCAATAGCTGTGCAACCTCCCACACCCATGAGGAGCAGTTCCATGGGGGTTGGTCCGCTTTTACCTGCGGAACTGTCCATCACGACGCCAGGGCCATCGCCTGCCCGTGCAACGAACTGAAAACCCTCGGTCCATCGGATCTTCGCTTTTATGGTCATCCGTGCCTTCCTCCCCGGTTATCCCCATCGCCTTCCCGGTCCGGACGGGCTGCACAGGCAACGGGGAGACTGGGCCGACTCCTACGGGAAAACAGCAGTGATGTCAAGCCTGGGTAGTGCCTTGATAGGGGGTATGGGAAGTGCCGGGTGGCCATTTTTTGTCTTTCCCCATGACAATTTGCGTCTTAATCCCGGCAACAGATGGGCAGACGATGGGAGCAAAAAGGTATAAAACAACATGTTATCAATAGGTTAACTTGAATGGAACATTTCTTGCTGGAAACCCATGCGGACACTTTTGTAAACAGGCTGGACGATATCAGAAGCCGGGGAAAAGGCCGCCAATAGACCCAAGGAGGAGAGATACGATGAAGGTGATTCTGAAGGTATTCGAATACAAAGAAACCCTGGAGCAGGAGTTCTCATCCCTGGAGGAGGCGAACGAATTGGTCAATCTCATCTCCAAAAATTATCCCAACCTCCGTTTTGAGCCCTATATCGAGGTGGATGAAAGCCTCGTCCTCTCCACCAGCTGAATTCCGTCGAAAAAGTCACGCCCTATTTTATACCGCTAAGGACAACGAAAAAGCCCCAGTTGAAGGCTCGTGGCAATAGAGAGCTGACTGGGGCTTTTGACTTCAGGTTTTGTCCTACCAATGATACCAACCGCTCCACCCGAAACCTTCATGCCGTGGATAGTGACGGCGGGGGTGATAGCGGTAGTGGTAATAAGGCCTTGGACCGTAGCGATAATGGAGGTGGTACCTGGGATAGGCGGGGTAGACATATAGGGGCTCCGCCACCACGACCTCGGGGTCTTTGCAAATCTCCTCCACGGTCTCACTCACGAGCTTTCCATCCTGCCAGACCCGTTTGGTGACCTTCCGGCAATCAGGCTTTCCCGCCACAGGTTCCGGAACAGCTTCGACGGCCGAGCCGTTCTTGTCGTAGTAAATGACCGGCCTTTCGGACCTGACCGCATCTCTCGCCGCCTGATAGTCCTGATCCATGGCATTGCCTACCAACCCTCCGAGGATAGTCCCTGCCGCGAGCCCGATGAGCGTACCCGCCGTGTTCCGGCCGATGGCCTGCCCGAGCAAAGCTCCGGCCCCCGCACCGATAAGGGCCCCTCTCTGGGTGTTATAACGGTCCGGCGGGTAATGAGCGCAGGAAATCACGAAGATAGACAGAATCACGATCGCCACAAACAAGAGATATTTTCTCATGCAACACCTCCAGGAGTTCCCCGTCATCAAGCGCCGTAAAGTTGATCCGGTACCAACCCCCGTATTTCTCGGGCCATTTTGTGTCGCCCCAGACCCTCCCCTGACCCCGCAGGTGCGACCTTGTGGTTGCGATGTTATCAGCCTGCAAGTCCGCACGACTCCGGCCGCCTCCAGGGGAGACAGGGTGAGGCCGCACCGGTCACAAAAGACTTAGAGCGCTCGCGTTGGTTAAACCCTTTGACGCTTCAAGAAGGGGAAAGTTTACACGGAAATCGCGGCGACCCCTCAATCGGGTACGCGCCTGACCTCGAAGACGGTCGGGTTGAAGGCGTCAGGGCAAGCATGGGTTGCTGCATCCTTGTCTTCCTTGAGCCATGGGAAGTGGGCACCGTAGCGAAGGGCAAAGACTTTTGGGAGAAAGCTGTAGAGAGCGCTCAGGCAGATTCTGCCCTGGATGGTCTCCCCATCGAACACGACCGTGTCTCCGACCTTGTGGCCGAATTGGCAGGTCCCTTTCTGGCTGATCACTTTGACGATGATTCGGTATCCCTTGTCTTCAGAACCCCTGTCTTTGTTTTCTGTCATGGGTTATCTCCTTTCATTAGGTCATTAGGGCATGGATACGGGAACGGTGAAGGCATCGAGACCGCCTTGAATGAGACCGTGACGCACCCGCTGCGATCGGTCTATAGATCCAAGTTTCCCCCTTCATGGTTGACAGCCGGGGCATTACAAAGTAATAAACACACCATTCCATATTTTTCTTCAGTAAACAATAGACAAACCAAGCAGGTTCTTCGGATCGGCTCATCAGGGCTCCCTTTCTCTTTTCCCACGGAGGTTTCCCATGTCTACACGATCACTCAAATGGGCTGCGATCATCAGTTTCATCATTTCCATGGTGGTTTTGATCGGCGGAGGCATGTTCGCCATCAAGGACCTGCCCCCTTACCCGGGCAAGGTGGTGGCGCCGGGCGGGAAGATCCTCTTCGAAAAAGCGGATATCCTTGCAGGCCAGGATGTGTACCAGCGCTACGGCCTGATGGACCATGGAAGCGTCTGGGGTCACGGGTCCCAGCGGGGGCCCGAATTCTCCGCCGCCAGTCTTCATCTCATCAGCGTGACCGTGGGAGATTTCCTTGCTCAAGAGCAGTACCAGAAGCCTTATGAAAAACTCGACGATCTGGAAAAGGACCTCATCAACCTGAAGAGAATCAGAGAGGTCAAAACCAACCGTTATGACGCTTCAAAAGACGTTCTCACCCTGACCCCGTCCCAGGTGAAAGCCCTGGAGGTCATCTCGCGGCATTGGGAGAAGACCTTCAAAGACGGGGAGACCCGGTACGGATTTCTCCCGAATACGGTTCCCACCGAGGTGGAGCGGCAGCAGATATCCCGGTTTTTCTTCTGGACGGCATGGGTCGCCTCGACGAAAAGACCCGGCCAGGGATACTCGTACACCAACAACTGGCCCGCGGACCAGAGCGTGGGCAACGTGGCCACGCCCGCAACCTACCTCTGGACGATCGGTGGAATCCTGGGCCTCCTCATCGTCCTGGGCATTTTCGTCTTTTTCATACACTATTTCGGCCTCTGGTACGGTCCAACCAAAGGAGTGCCCCTGGCCGAAAAACTGATCGACATGCCCCTCACCCCGAGCCAGTTCAGGGCTGCAAAATACTTTCTCGTGGTCATCTTGCTTTTCCTGGTGCAGACCAACTTCGGGGGGCTCCTGGCACACTACACCATCCACCCTGCCAGCTTCTGGTTTCCCCTGGTGGCGAACATCATTCCCTACAGCTGGGCCAAGAGCTGGCATCTCCAGCTGGCTATCTTCTGGATCGCGACAACGTGGATCGGAACGGCGATCTACCTGGCGCCGATCATCGGCGGCAGAGAACCGGCAAAGCAGGGAATGCTCGTGCAATTGCTGTTCGCTGCGATCCTTCTTGTGGCAGCGGGAAGCCTTCTGGGTGAAATCGCGGGCATCAAGGGTTACCTGGGCGATGCCTGGTTCTGGTTCGGCCACCAGGGATGGGAATTCCTTGAACTGGGCCGGTTCTGGCAACTCCTCCTGTTCGCGGGGCTTATCGCATGGCTCGTGATCGTCTACCGGGCCGTGGGCCATCACATTCGTCTCGGCCACAAGGACGAGTTCACTTCCCTGATCTGGTTCTACATGTTCAGCGCCATTCTGGTGGTTGCTTTTTTCGGGTTCGGCCTCCTGTACGGGCGGGGGACCCACCTCACGCTCGCCGACTTTTGGCGCTGGTTCGTGGTTCACATCTGGGTTGAAAGCATCTTCGAGTTTTTCGGCGTGGGCATCATTTCGGTCCTGCTGGTGACCATGGGCCTGGCGTCCGCAAAGGCGGCATTGCGGGTTGCCTATTTTACGGCCGCCATCGTTTTCCTGAGCGGGATCATCGGCACGGCCCATCACTACTTCTGGTACGGGGGTCCCGCGTTCTGGCTCGGCTTGGGTTCGGTTTTCTCCTCCATGGAGCCTGTGCCGATGTTTGGTCTCGTGGTGCGCAGCTTGATGGAGTACCGCTCCATACGACAAGAAGGGAAAGATTTTCCGTACAAGTGGCCCCTGTTCTTCCTCGTCGCCTCCTCGTTCTGGAACTTTCTGGGGGCAGCCGTGTTCGGCTTCCTGATCAACCTTCCGATTATCAACTACTACGAGCATGGCACCTATCTGACAATGAACCACGGCCATGGAGCCCTTTTCGGCGTGTACGGCCTGCTCTCCGTCGGTTTGCTCCTTTTCTCGTGGCGGGGCCTGGTGAAAAAGGCCCAGTGGAGCGACGGAATCCTCAAGGTCTGCTTTTTCGGGTTCAACGTCGGGCTTTTTCTGCTGACCGTCGGCACCCTCTTTCCGGTGGGAGTGCTCCAGACCTGGACCGCTTACCAGCACGGCCTGTGGCTTGCGAGGGACGCATCGTTTTTCGAGAGGGGCATGGTCTACTTCCTGGGGAACATGCGGGTGATCCCGGACCTGATGATCATTGTCCTCGGCGTGCTTCCGTTGGGGTACTTCCTGTTCAAGACCTATTTTCACCTGAAGGCTACGGAGATCAAAGAGGGAGAGTCGGTGTGGAAGAGGCTTGGTGTGGAACTCTAATTTGAAGGGTTGAACGGGGAGCCTGGGATTACCGCCGGTTGGCGGCTCTGAAGGCTTCGATGAACTTGGCCACCTCGTTGCGGACCTGCACTCCGACCTCCAGCAGGTTTTGGGCGTTGCCCATCACGCCGGGTGAGGTCCAGGTCGCTGCAAACTGAGCTGAGTCGATGGGGGAGGATGCATCCGGGCCGAGTTTTTCAGAGAGGCGGTGGTACGGAACGACGAGCTGATAGAACTCAACCCTGACAAAAGACCCATAGCTGTTCCTGCCGTACTTGGTGATGTAGGGGCAGATCAGTAGGAACGGCAGTTTTTCGTCTTCGAGGACTTTGATCCCCGCTGCCCGCAGCTGCTGTTCCGCTTCGCTCTTGATTCGGCCGCCGTCGAACCCCTCTGCGGCGATCTCAGGCCGTACGTGCTCCATCATCACCCTGATGCCGTCAATCCCGCGAAGAGAAGCTCTGGTGATTTCATCATCCCCTGCGAATAGGACCGAAGACGGCAGGACCCACAGGAGCGAGAAGAGGGCGATGAAAAGGCCACGATACCGTTTCCTGGCGCTCATAGCTTTCTCCTTGTACAAGCACCCTGAAGCAACCATGTCCCATCCTTTTTGGAGAAAACCCCAGGCTGCTGTTAACTCTCTGTAACCAATAGAAAATTTAACCAGTATTTTAATCGAATAGGCCGGGGTTGTCAACTTGTCGCGGGATTGGTCTCCGGGTTCAGAAAATCCGATCTCTCCTTTCGTCCTGATGTTTCCGCCTGTCTTTGGGGCAAGCAATGCCGGGCAACCTTGCAGACCGTTTTGCCCTTGCGGATGCTCCTGAGACTCACGCGTCGAGATTCGGCCTTGGGTCCGGCTGCCGGCCCTGAGCGTAAGACCTCATCCCTCCCGATCCAGCCTCCCCGGCGTATATGATTGAATCTTTCCCGCTCCGCTTTACCGAGTACATCAGGGAATCGGCTTCCCGTATGAGTTTCTCGGCGGTCAGCAATTTTTCCGAGCACGTCAGAACGCCGATGCTGAAAGTTACCGGCAATCGGCTCCGGCGGACATCGTCCTTGAGGGTCTCCTGAATTCTGCCCAAGGTCACACGGGCCGCTTCCTGCCCTGTCTCGGGCAGCAGGATCGCAAACTCGTCACCCCCCAACCGAGCGACCGTGTCCGTCTTTCTAAGGCATTTCCGGATGCCCGCGCTCACGGTGCGAAGCAGTCTGTCCCCCGCACTGTGGCCCTGCGTGTCATTAACGCTCTTGAAATTGTCGATGTCAAGGTACGCCATGGTGACCGGATGGCTGTACCTGGCAGAGCGATTCAGCTCCTGCTCGGTGACTTCATAGAAGGCCCGCAAATTCATCACATTCGTCAGCCCGTCGGTGCGCGCCGATTCCCGCTCATTCTCCAGCGCCCTCCTCAGTCTCGACAGCAGCAACGCTGCGACAACCAGCAATAACAACCTTCTGCCGAGGTCCAGAAGGTAGATCGAAATGGAGGAATGGCAACTGCCTCCAGCGATGTCCGCGACTGTCCAGGCGAGGACGCTCGCCAAGGCGGTTGTGATGGTGATGTTCCTGCTCGTGAACCATGCACTCAGGAGAACAGGGATCAGGTATGTCAGTTCAAAGGTGAAATCAGGTCCTGCGAGGATGTCGGCACTGAGGATGGAGAGGACCAGGCCATATATCAACGCCACCCGGACTCCGGTTCGCAGGCTGCCGTTTTCGTCCAGTGACATGGCCCGGAATCGCGAAAGAATTTGACTTATCGGCCGGATTGGGGTTGTCGCCCTTGGCGGCAGCTTTGCCATAAAAGCGCGAAAACCCCGCCTCTGTCTCAGAAGTAGGGTGTTCAGTGCATCCATAACCAACCTCATCTAAAGCAGCTTTGTTGTGCTTACTTTACCCCTTTTCTTCCCAGCTCTTTTGCAACATTTTCGCTCGATAACCCACACCGCTAGAGGTAATTATGTATATTTTATATGATATTATAGCTAATATGTCAAGCCTTTTTTATCTCAGATTAAAGGAGGCTGTAATTATTTCCGTAGAGTGTGACAATATTCGAATGAATGGCGCAGGATAGGTGTCGCAGTGGTGGATTACTCTGCGGTTTTTTCAAGAATCTCGACGGCTCTTGATAAACTGTGGTGCTTCCGTTAGGTATTGGCGAGAAAAATGGCCTGTCTGGTACTCCCTCAATAAAAAGGCTGGGTACCCGTCGCACGGGGTATCCAGCCCCTCATTTAAAGGTCACGTCTCTAGGGAGCATCCCGGCCAGGGCGACACCCCACACCCTTGGCAAGGGGTCTGTTCATCCCAGGTCTGAAAGACATGCCTTCCACGTCGTTAACCTCCCAGACTATTGATCAGCTGCTGAATGAGCGTTGCCAGTTGTGCTGCCGCCGGCCCCGTGGCGAAGTCTGGAGGTCTGGGGTTGCCGTCGACGCGCAGGTAGGCATCCTGCAACTGCTGACGTGCCTCAGCAAATCGGCCCTGGTTGATGAGGTCTCCTGCCGCCTGAATCATATTTCTCAGGGCTTTCAACCGTCCGTTGGCCGAATTGCCGGAACCGCTGCCGACGAGGGTTCCGTTGTCAACCGATTCGTCGAAAAACTCCAGAACGCTGGTTACCTGCGCCGATGAGGAAAAGCTGGCCACTATCGAATGGTCGGCAGCAACGCCGGAAAAGATGTAGCTGGACACTGGGCCAACAGACGCCCCGTCAACGATGACATCCAGGATATCGTAGCCGGTATCGGGAGCGATCGTGAAGGTCTGGCTTTCTCCGATGTTGACTGTCACCTCACCGGATGGCGTTATCGAGCCGCCCTTTCCAGCAGTAGCAGTTATGGCATAAATGGGCGAATTGAAGGCAAACAGGTAAATATCAAGCTGGCCATTGCGGTCATCGGTATAGACGATCCGGTTTCCGTCGATATCGTTAAAGTACTGGTACGAAGCAGCAGACACGTTCAAGTCGAAAACCGTGTTGGTTGGGACATGCCAGAGCCTGACGCGAAAGCAGCCCCCAACAATATCTTCAAATGACACGTAGTCCCCGCTTATGTGAGGATTTATCTGGTCTCCCGGGAGCAGGAGCCGCTTTTCCTCCTTCGTGATAAGGTCGTAGTAGTAGATGTCGTAGAGGTAGTTATCTTCTCTTGTCCTCGAATAGACCACGGCCCGGCCGTTGGTGTCAGGGTCACGCTCGATAACGCCTGATGTGTTGGTAATCTGGGTAGTTGTCTTATGAGCCCAATCGTAGGCGTAGATATCGCAATCGCCGGAAGAGCAACTCATGTATACAATGATACCACCAGCTATTGCCGGATCCCTGTCGTAACCCGGTAAATTGGACACGAGCCTTTCCTCACCCGTAGCCAGGTCTTTAGCGTATAGGTCATAATTGGATGTTGAAAAGTCGCGCGAATCCTCCCAGGCTACCAGGGTCCCGCCTATCGCCGGGTTATGAGCCACAACATTGCTCCCTTGGTGATTGGTAATGCTCGTGGTTGTTCCCGTAGCGGTGTCATAAACAAAGACATCACTCAGGTAATCGTCGTCATAGGCGATGATCCCTCCGGACACGTCGTTCAGCTGCTGGTCGCCGGGCTCGGTTGTGACCGGTTGCTCCGTGCCGGTCGCCAAGTTGTAGTACCAGATATTAAGGTCAAGGCCGCGCTCATCAGTGTACACAATGATGTTGCCGGAGATATGCGGGTTGTACTGGTCGGCAGGGTCCCGTGTAATGCGTGTCTCGCTACCGCTAATCGCACCGCCGAGTGTCGGCGCGACGTCAACTGTCGCCGCATGAGCCAGAGCGGACATGGCCACCATGGGGAGCAGCGTTGAAAGGATGACTGCTAGGTACACGGTCCAAAAACTGTTCTTTGTTCTGCTCATTGTTTCCTCCTTTTTTGCCGGGACTTTGCTCAGCTTGACATGCTTTGGTTAGAAGAGGGTTGGGACGAGGATTGATACGTACGGAATAAAACAACAGCAAGAACCACAGCCGCGAAGTACCTGCAGAGTTTCATGTCCTTAATGCCTCCTTGAATCACGTGACAGCGGGTTTAGAGAAACAGCGATGGTCTCACGACACATAAATGGGACTGCGTTGGAGATGAAGGGACTTGTCAAAAGTGCAGGATACTATAGGGAGGCAGCCGTCCTTTGTCAACAGCTAAATGAGCCGAATCTCCGGTCATATCGGGGATCTACGGATTGTGACGGAAGCTGGTACACCGGGTGAAATGGGTCCCCTTTCTTCCTGATAACCGGAGTATTGCTCCAAATCATCACAAACCATTTGACCTTCCCCACATGGAAGGATTTCTGCGAGACGGTCTCTCCTTCCGCCTCGTCTCGGGTAATGTTAACCGGCGCTCAGGCCGCTGCCTTTTCCGCCCCTGCAATCCATTTCTTCAGGGATGGGATGCCTTCGGGGTTCACCGACACGGCATCAACGCCCGTTTCAAAGAGGAGCCGGACCAAGTTCCGGGACCGGCGAAAGGTCCGGCCCCTGACGGTCAGCGTGCCCCCTCGGCCATGGCAAACCTCCATGAGGTGTTTCAGAAGGTCCTTCAGGGGGGTGTTTGCGGGATCACCGGGCTCAGCGCCTCTGAGGTCACCTCCCGGCGAGCCAGGGATAAGGCTTCGGAGGTTTTGGGCGGCCACGGAGAAGCCGTCGAAACGGCCTGCAAGGGATTCCGCGTCGGCCACATTGGAGGGGTAATCGCAGGAAAGATAGATCCGGCAACCCTTTTCTTTGCGATCCAGGCCCTGTTCCCGCAGGAGGGCGAGGACTTCGTCCGCTTCTTCCACATTTCGGCAATAAGGAATCACGAGGCCGACATTGGTCAACCCGATCGCCTCCCGGACGCCCTTGACCGCCCGACACTCCAGTTCGAAGCCCGGACGGTAGTGGTCGCTCAGGTACCGGGATACACCTCGCAGTCCAAAGGAGGCGGCCGAGTTGGTCGGCTCGAAATCGCGCCCGCCTTTCAGCGAAGCGTACTCGGGCGTTTCAAAATCACTCAAACGGACCAGGACAGGGTCCGGATAGCGTGAGGCGGCGATTTGGGCCAGGCAATAGGACAAGTGGTCCACAAAATAGGCGGCTTTGTCCTCATACCCCTGGGTCAGCATCTGGATTTCATGGAATGCCTTCCTGTCTTTCACCCGGTCGAGGTGAAGGAGGGCCATGGGGTGGACCTGTATGATATGGTGGAAGATGAAATCCATCCGGGCCAGGCCGATACCGCTGCAGGGGAGGCGCCACCACTGAAAGGCGGCTGCCTCGCTCGCGACGCTCATCATCACGGTCATGCGGGTCTCAGGGATATCCCTCAGGTCGAATTCCTCCGCCTCATGATCCATGATGCCGTCGTAAACAAACCCATCGTCCCCCTCGACCGAGGAAACGGTGACCTCCTGGCCGTCTTTCAGGACCTGGGTCGCCTCCAGGGTGCCCAGGATACCCGGTATCCCGAGCTCCCGGCAGGCGATGGCGCCGTGGGAGTTCCGGCCGCCAAAGTCGGTCACCAGCCCTTTGGTGTGCTTTGTCTTCATGGCGCTGACCCACCCTGTATTGGCTGATTCGGAAACCAGGATAGCCGAGTCTGCAAGGCGATCGATCTTTTTGAAGCTCTGGACAAAAGAGACTTTTCCCGTGGAAATGCCTTCCCCGATGCTCAACCCTTTGAGCAAAGGTTTCTTCTTTTCCTTCAGCCTCGTGACCGTCACGGAGCCGGGAGCCTCCAGGGGTTGACCGGTGACAGGCCTCGCCTGCACGATGTAGAGCTCCTCTGTAAGGCCGTCCTTGGCCCACTCCATGTCCATGGGCCGGCCGTAGTGGTCTTCGATAGCACAGGCCCACCGGGCAAGTTTGACGATCGCTTCGTCTTGCAGGACAAAAGAGGTCCGCTCTTTCTCTCCGGTCTTGACGTCAACCGTGCCTCCCTTCTCATCCGCGGCATAAACCCTCCTTTTCTCTTTTGCGCCCAAGGATTTCTCGACAATGGGGAGGGCCTTCCCCTCACCGAGGAGGGGTTTAAAGACCCTGTACTCGTCGGGGATCACCATCCCCTGGACCACGTTTTCACCCAGCCCCCAGGCAGCCGAGATGAGGATCAGACCCGGAAAGCCGGTCCTCTTGTCGATAGAGAAAATCACGCCCGCCCCTGCGAGATCCGCCCGGACCATTTCCTGGACGCCCACGCAGAGGGAGATCTTCATGTGGTCGAAGCCCATGTTTTCACGGTACCGGATCGCCCTGTCCGTGAAAAGCGAGGCGAAGCAAAGTTGACAAGCATCCATGAGCTGCTCTACGCCGCGCACGTTCAGATAGCTTTCAAGCATGCCCGCAAAGCTCGCCTCCGGCAGGTCTTCTGCCGTGGCGCTGCTCCTCACGGCGACCTCAAGATCCTCTCTTCCCTTCAGCCGGCAGAGCTCCTGGTAGGCGCGGCGAATCTCCTCGGTTAATCCAGCGGGGAACCGGGCGGTCATAAATAGCTCGCGGATAGAGGCTCCGACTTCGTGCAGGGGGCTTCTCTCCTGTTTGAGTTCCTCGAGGAGGGAGCGGATGTTGGGTTCCATATCGTTCTTCCTCAGCGTCTCCTGATAGGCGTCCGCAGTCGTCGAAAAACCCTGGGGCACGGGAATCCCTTCATTTTTCAGGGCGTGCATCATTTCTCCCAGGGAGGCGTTCTTGCCGCCCACGGTGGCCAGGTCCTTCATGGACAAGCCTTGGAACCATCGTATGTACATCTTGTTTCCCAACCTAGTCTTTCTCGCGTGGCTTTTGCACCTTACAAAAACGACCGGATGAAATCCGACACGGCCTTCTTTCCCCTGAAGATGCCGTAGTGGCCTTCACAGAGAATGTCGGCCTCCAGCGACAGGAGCAGGATCAGGGAGCTGCGGTAGTGATCCCTGTTGGAGAGAAGGCTCGCGTCCAGCGGCCCGTGCACATCCTGGCCGAAAAGAACACGCCGGCCCTCGGATTCCGTGAGGTACACAACGGAACCGGGAGAATGGCCCGGCACGTGAATCGCCTCGATCACGCGATCCGCCAGATGGATTTCCTCCCGCCCTGCCTTCAGTTTCACGTCTACCATCACGGGGGCGAGCTTCGACCCGTACCACTTTGCAGCGGTCACCGTGTCGTCCCCCCTTTCCAGAAAACGGGCGTCTTCGTCATGGACCACGACCTTGCACGGTGCTTTTTCCCTGATGGAGTCAATGCCGCCGGTATGATCGAAGTGGCAGTGGGTGATCAGAAGATATCGGATGTCAGCGGGGGCAACGCCGCACGCAGTGATATTGCGGAAAACCCGGTCCGTCCCCTCGCCGCAGCCGGCATCCACCAGGGCGGCCTCCTCGCCGAAGCGGATGAGGTAGATCGCG
>JAGUZM010000444.1 GCA_020060805.1 Deltaproteobacteria bacterium
CCAAGGGACGGGGCCAGGTTCAGGGGCAAACACATCGGCTTCATCTTCCAGAGTTTCAACCTGATCCCCGTGCTCACGGTCTTTGAAAATGTCGAGTACCCCCTGGTGATGGTGCAGGATGTGCCTTCTTCGACTCGGAAAGAGCGAATCCTGGGACTTCTTGATGCTGTCGGCATGCTGGAGCAACAAAAGAAATTCCCTGATCAACTTTCAGGAGGACAAAAACAGCGGGTCGCCATTGCAAGGGCCCTGGTGACCCACCCGGAACTCGTCCTGGCCGATGAACCCACTGCCAACCTGGATCGCGATACGGCCCAGACCATCATCCGGCTGATGAAGAAAATGCGTGCAGATCTCCAGACGACTTTCATCTTCTCCACCCATGACACCAGGATTATTGACGAGGCTGAGCGCATTCTCCGCATCGAAGACGGCAGGCTGAAGTCAAACGGCAACGGCGGAGGGATCACCCATGACTAACATTCTGAGAATTGCGGGCAGGAATCTATTCCGTTACAAGAGGAGAACCCTCCTCACCCTGAGCCTTGTGGTGATAGGGATCATGTTTGTCACCCTCTTCATCGCAGTGACGGGTTCCTTCAAAAACATGATGATCGGACAGATGACCGATTCGATGCTGGGACACGTGCAGGTTCATCGCAAGGGGTACCTCGCTTCGATTGACAACCTGCCTCTCAATCTGAACCTGAAAATGAAGGCCTACAAAAAGCTCGAAAGAACCCTCCATGATCTGCCGGAAATTGATGCCTTCTCGCCGAGGATCAAGTTTGGCGGTATGTTCAGCACCTTCGTGGAAACGACCAACATACGACTCAACGGCGTCTATCCGGGCCCCGAATCAAAGACCGTCCCCCTTCTTCGTTCGAGGGTCATCGCGGGAGGAGAAAAACCCCTCGAAAAAGGGGGAATCTGGATTCCTGAACTGATGTCTAAAAGCATGAACGCGAACATCGGCGACACGGTGGTCGTCATAGCCACAAACCAGGACGGCTCGGTCAACGGGAAACAGTTCAGGGTGGCCGGGGTGCTTGAAAGCATTACCGGTCCGGGGGGAAGAGACGGCTATATTCATATCGAAGACGCCATGGAGATCTTGAGAATGGAAGAGATGGAGGTGAGCGAAGTGGCCATCCGGCTCAAGGAATTCAGCCGTCTCCAATCCTTCAGCGACAAACTTGAGGGGCTCCTTTCCGGAGAACACAACAAGCAGGGTAGGCCCATCTTCGAGGTCCATACCTGGGAGAAGCTCTCTCCTTTTTACAACATCGCCCGGATGATCGACGTCATGACCTTCTTCATCAAGTTGATGCTCATCGCCATCGTTCTCATCAGTATCATGAACGTGATGATCATGGCGGTTTACGAGCGGATCAGGGAGATCGGGACCATTGCAGCCATCGGCACCCTGCCCGGGAAGATCCTTGCCATGTTTGTTCTTGAAGGACTGTACATGGGTGCAGCCGGCGCTGTGATCGGCAGCGTTTTGAGCGGGGTGGTTGTCTACTTTGCGAATATGGCCAGAATTACTTTCGATTTCGGGAGGCAGACAGGGCTGGTCCTTTCTGCAACGATAAACCCGGTCGATCTCTTCACGGTCTCAGGGATCGTGATCGTGGTTTCCATCCTGGCAAGCCTCCAGCCTGCCCTCAAGGCTTCCAGGATGGACCCCATCGAGGCTTTGGGTCATGTATGACCGGCCGAAGTCGATTCAAAGGAGATACGAAATGCTACGATTCATTTTCCTTATGGCTGCTCTTCTTGCAGCTGCTCCTGCCTATGCCGTTGACGGGAATCAGCTCCTGGAACAGGTGGACAGGAACCTGGCCCCTGAATCCTATGAACTCTATCGCAAACTCATCAACATTGAGCCGGACGGGAAAAAGAAGGAGTTCGTTCTTTTCACGGTGAAGAAGGGGAAGGACAAAATCGCGGGACTGTTCATATCTCCTGCCAGCGAGAAGGGCCGGAGCACCCTCCGCCTGGGAGAAAACATGTGGCTTTACATTCCCAACGTGGGAAAGCCCATCAGAATCACGAGCCTTCAATCTGTGATTGGAGGTGTTTTCAACAACTCGGACATCCTGCAGCTCGATTACTCGGAGGAATACAACGTTCTCCAGGTAGAGGATGAAGGAAAAGAATACCTTCTTCACCTCAGGGCCAAGACAAAAACCGTAGCTTACGATCGATTGAAAATGTGGGTGGACAAGGAAAAGGTGTCGCCCACCAAGATCGAGTGCATGACCGAGGCTTCCATGCTGATCAAGACGCTCTACTTCAAGGACATCAAAGACTTTGGCGGAGGCATTGTCAGACCGGCGTCCGTCGAGACAGACAGCCCACTTTACAAGGGGTACAAGTCGGTCATGCTGTTTGCGAATTTCAAGAAAAGGGAGGTGGCCGACGAGGTCTTCACCCTGACTTTCATGCCCAACATCGATTCGTTGAGATAAATCGTGCTCCCAGATGGCCAAACGATCTTTCCTTAATCTGCTCCTATGGCTTGCGCTCTTTTTCGCCTATCCGGTTTCAGGCCAGGAGTACAAGTTCGAACTTGAG
>JAGUZM010000382.1 GCA_020060805.1 Deltaproteobacteria bacterium
CCGGGCTGATCCCCCAGGATGGAGGGAAGGTCCTTTTTGATGGAGAACCGGTGGATCACCTGGCTCCGAGGGAGCGGGATGTGGCCATGGTTTTCCAGAGCTATGCCCTTTACCCTCACATGACCGTGGCCAGAAACCTCGGTTTCGGCCTGAACATGCGAGGCGTTCCGAAGCAAATCATCGAGGAGAGTGTTCGTGACGTTGCCCGCCTCCTGGGAATTGAAAAACTGCTTGACCGCAAACCAAAGGAACTCTCCGGCGGACAGCGGCAGCGGGTAGCCATGGGCAGAGCCCTGGTGCGGCGGCCCAAGCTCTTTCTGCTCGACGAGCCCCCGAGCAACCTCGACGCCCGCCTGAGGGCGAATGTCCGGCTCGAACTGAAACGCATCCATCAGCAGATCAAGGGGACGGTGATCTATGTCACCCACGACCAGGTGGAGGCCATGACCCTAGGGGACAGGGTGGTTGTCATGAGGGAGGGCAGAATTCGCCAGGCAGGGACGCCGGAGACGATCTACGCCCGGCCTGAAGACACGTTCGTGGCAAGCTTCATCGGTACCCCTGAAATGAATCTGTACCGGGGTCTGATTGCGACCAAAGGGGGCGCATGCAATTTTCGGGGAAGGGGCTTTGAGATCCATTTGGGGGAGGTTTCCCTTGAAGAGGGTGAGATCCAGCTGGGAATCCGGCCCGAAGATGTCCGGATCACGCCGGAGCCCCAGGTCGCAGTTCGGGCGAGGATAGAGATGATCAGCGACATCGGGTCGGAAAAATACGTTCACCTTCGTCTCGGAGAAGAAGGCCTGACCATGGCCGCACCGAAAGGCTTCGGCATCCAGCCGGGCAATTCCGTTGACCTTTCCCTGGACCCACGGCTGATCCACTTTTTTCGCGAAGGCCGCCGGATCCAGCCCGATAGCCCTTCATTTTCTTGAGTCCTGGGTTCCAGCTACCTTCTGTTCCTGCTTGTCGACCTGACAAGCGTCCCTCATTCAGGTCGATATTCCGAGTTTGGGCAGGATGTAAGCCTGAAGGGCAATCCAAACGACGATAACTGCGACAATCCACCAATAATCCATTTTGCTTTTCCTCATCTTATTCTCTGTTCGAATGCCGGTCTATCCAAATCCCCGTTACATCCCCCTTTCCTAGAGGGGGATGTGCTCCTTTTCTGTGCTAGTGCTTGCCTGCCTTGGTCCGCGTGTCATTTCGAAGGAGCCGAGCGACTGAGAAATCTTAGATAGAGTTCTGAAAGGATTTCTCCCTTCGGTCGAAATGACATTGAAATAATGAGGCCTAATTCTGCAATTTGGCACTGGAGCACTTCAAGAAGTTCTCCCCTTTCCTAAAGGGCAGCCAGAGGGGATTTCATCATATCGCCGCGGCTCACGGCCGCGCCCCTCAGGATCAGGAAAAACCGCCGTGGGAGGAGCATGAATGGGCGCTCGGTCCGGAACCGGAACCCGAAGAACCGCATGAAAAAGAGGACAGAAGCCTGCACGTGTCCGCAGAATCGCAGGAGGGGCACACACGGCTGTCCTGCGGGTCAGAAGGAAACACGAGTTCTTCGAAAGTCTTTCCGCATTTGTTGCAAAGGAATTCGTAAATCGGCATCGTCATCATCCCCCAGAGGCGTTTCTATCATAAATTCACCTTAATAATATAGTATATCATCGGAAGGATTCAAGTCACCCGATTCGGCTGCCCGTGAAAAGCCGGGTCAACCGCCGAACAAAGAGGGAAGAAACAGGCTCAGAGCCGGCCAGTAGGTAATCACCACCAGGGTGGCCATGAGGATCAGGAGGAACGGAAGCGTGGCCCGGTAGAGCTTGACGATGGGCTGGTCAAACCGCGTGCTCGCGATGAAGAGGTTGAGCCCCACAGGCGGCGTGTTGTAGCCGATCCCAAGGTTGGCGAGAAAAATGATCCCCAGGTGCACCGGGTCCACCTGGAATTTCTGAGCCAGGGGCATGATCAGGGGGACCACCACCAGGGTGGCACTGAAGATGTCCATCAGGCATCCGACGATCAGGAGAAAGACGTTCAGGACGAGGAGAAAGGCGATCTTGCTCTGGATCATGACCTCAAAGGCTTTGAGGATCTTCATCGGAACAAAGGCGTCCACCAGGTAATTCGTGAACCCGAGGGCAGCGCCCAACACGATCATGATGCCCCCCACCATTTTCATGCTCTCTACCATGACTCTGGGCAAATCCTTGAAGATATGAATCTCCTGGAACACCAAGGTCTTGATGATCAGAACGTAGACCACGGTCAGGGCCGCAGCCTCGGTGGCGGTGCAAAAGCCCGAGTATATGCCCGCGAGGATCAAGATCGGAATAGGGGCTTCCCAAACCGCGGCCTTGAGAGCGCCAATGAATTCGGAGAGTGAAAACGGAGGCGTCTCAAGTTTCAGCTTCTTTCCCACAAAAAGTGAGAAAACACAGAGTGCCCCCACCATCAGAACCCCGGGCAGAATGCCTGCGATGAACAATTTTTCGATGCTCGCCCCTGAGACGAAACCGTACAGGATGATCGGAAGGCTTGGGGCAAAGGTGAGTCCGAGGCTGCCGGAAGTGGTCATCAGGCCGAGGGAGAATTTCTCCCCGTATTTTTCGGAAATCAGGGCGGGGAGGAGCAGCCCGCCCAGGGCGATGATGGTCACGCCTGTGGCGCCCGTGATGGCTGTGAAAAAGGCGGCGGAAACGAGGGCGACCATCCCGAGACCGCCCGGAATCCAGCCGAACAGGCTTCGCGAGAACCTGACCAGCCGCTGAGAGGTCCCTCCCTCGCTGAGAAGATAACCCGCGAAAGTGAATAGGGGAATGGCCAGGAGCACCGGTGCATTGGCCAGGCGGAAGATCTCGATGAGGATGGCGGAGATGTCCACCCCCGTTACGTAAAGGCCGAGCATGGCTGCTCCCAGGAGCCCGGCGAAGATGGGCATGCCGAAGAGGGTGAGGAGAATAAGGACGACGGCGACCCCGAGGATCATCTCCTGCCTCCCCGGAAAACGGTTTTCGCCTCTCCTGCAGCCCGGAGGACAAAGCGAAGAAAAATGATCGAGAACCCGATGGGAAGGATGAGTTGTCCGACCCAGCTGGGCAAACCTGAGAAAAGGCTGCCCCCGAAAGCGGCCTCCATCCGGACATAACTGACGGCGGCCTTGAGGATGAGGCCGCTAATCACGGCACAGGCTGTTGAGAGCAGGAGTTCGCGGTAGGGCTGAAGGTGATGGGGAAGAAGCTCGGACATGAGGTCTATCTTGATGTGCCTGTTCTCTCCGGTCACAAGGGAGGCGCCCACGAGGCTGACCCACAGGACCAGGAGCCGCACGAGGGGTTCAGCCCAATCGATCTGCCCCATGAGGGCGTTGGCCCAGGGGGCGTGGCCGTACGTGGACAGGGCACGCAGGGCAACCTGGAGAAAGGTAAGGCTCACCATCACCGTCAGAAAAAGGACGAGGAGCCAGCCCTCCAGGCGCGCAAGGGCTCTATCGCAGCGCTTGAAAAAGTTCATGGATGATCTCTAAGGACGATGTTCTGTTCGCCATGGGAGGAATCAAAAGAGACCTTCATCTGCGGGGTCTTTTGAGAATCCCGTAGACCCGGTCCAGAAGCTCCTTGGGATACATCTTGCCCGACAGCTCCTCAGCAACTTTGTCATGCACTTTGTAGAAATCCTTCAGGTCCGCTTCGGACGGCAAGGCTAGAACCCGGACACCGCTTCTCTCGAGAACGCCGACGGATTCGAGAGCCTGCTTTCGGACCTCCAGGGTTAAGGCGTTCATGGACCGGCGAAATTCCTCCTTGACGAGCCGCAGGAGCTCGGGGGGCATTCTGTCGGAGAAGCTCCTCGCCATGAGCACGGCACCCGTGGAATGGGCGAGAGGGAGTGAAACCATAAACTTGGTATAGTGGTGCCATTGGAGCGCCAGAGCACCCAGGGGCGGCGCGTACACGGTGTCGATCATGCCTGTGTTGAGAGCGGTGGTCACGTCGGCAATGGCCAGGGGAATGGGGTTGGTGCCCATCGCGGAAAAGGTCTCTTTGGCGATCGGATCCCCGCTCCAGGCCCACACCTTGAGCCTCGCCATATCGCCCACTTTTTGGATGGCTGACCGGGAAAAGATATTCACGTTGCCCACCTCGGCCCATGCCAGGAATTCGAATCCCTTCTCACGGAACTGGGAAGCGAAGTAATCCTCCATCTCCTTGTGAACGAGGTCTATTTCCCGGTCGTCCCTGAAGAGGAAAGGCAGGTCGAGGACCCTCACCGACGGAAGAATCTGGCCGAAACCGACCCCTGAAAACCCGGCGCCGTGAATCTGGCCGATCCTCATTTTTTTCAGAACGTCGAGTTCATCCCCGGCCACCCCGCCCGCATAGATCCTGAACCCCACCTGACCCTTGGTTTTTTCACGGATGGACCTGTCGAGCTCTCTCATGTGGTTCATCCAGGTGGATCCTTCGGGCGCCACGGTGGCGAATTTGATCGAATAGGGCTCCGCTCCGAGGCTCACTCCGGCGGACAAGGGAGAGAAACATGCCACAGAGAGAACGAGGAGAAGCGGAAATGCTGAAACCGGTGTTTTCATCATCTGAAGGTTCCCATCCTAAATAAAGAAGTCATCCGCCTTTTTTTCGAGGTCCTCGGCGCGTTCCTGGATGATCCGGTTGATGAGACAGACATCCTTCAGCGCTTCGGGGTTCGCCCGGGTGATTTCCCTCAGAAGGCTGTTGAACAGTTCTCTGTCCTGCGTTCTCACCGCATAATACCGGGCATAGTAGTACTGGGCCAGAAGAAACTTCCGGTCGCTCAGGGCCAGGGCTCTTTCGAAATGGGACCGCGCTTCCTCGGCGTTGCCTCCGAGCACAGGGGGAAGGGCTGAAAGGCTCACGCCCATGAAAATATGGGGAAGGCCATGGAGGTAATTCGGTTCGATTTCCACGAGCCTCTTTAGACAGGCTTCTGCGAGGCCGAATTGGGCGAGGGCTGCGGGTTTGTCAAGGTTGAGGTTGATCCAGCCCGTGAGGGATGACGTGGTCCAGAGGAGGGCTTCCATGTCCTCCCTGCTCATTTCCTTCAGGGCGGCTTTAAGCGTATCTCCCCTGGCCCCTGACCCGTCAAGGAATCGGCCCTTTGAACCGAGGGCCCGGATACCGTAGGCTCTTGCCCGGAGATAGAGCAGGGAGGCACGACCAGGCTCCTGGGGTTCGACGAATAGAAGGCTGTAACCCGTGAACCCCATGGCCAGGGCCGCCAGGATCTTGGGGTTGTGAGGGTCATTCTTGAGCAGGCCTTCCAGGAGTTTGAGGTTGGCAGGGATGGAGTCCCTGGCAAGGTGCGTGTCGCACTCCTCGAAGATGGAGGAAGCGAAATTCTGAAAAAGGGACGGGGAAGCCCTGAGGCCGAGCTGCAGGCATCCCGAAACAAGGGCAAGCCCTGCCAATAGTAACATCCCGATTGGAGGTTTGCGCATGATCATCAATACCCCAGGAAGGGGTCTCCTTTTTTGGGAGGGGTGTCCATGCACTTCTTGGCAAGAAACTGAGCGCCCGCACCGTTTTCCATCCCGTAGACCTGATGGTAATATTCCAAGGCCTTCTGCCTGTTCCCCTCCAGGTCGTAGCTCATTCCTTTTTTCAGAACGGGCCAGGCGATCATTCCTGGATCGTTTAGCGGATCCGGCTGAGAAAGGATCGCATCCAGTTTCGTCCTCGCCAGGGCGTGCTGCTGACGGAATAGAAGATCACTCGCTTCGAGGTAAAGGGCCTCCCTGGCCCATTCTGCGGCCCGGGTCGGCCGGGCCTCCTCCCGGCTTTTTTGGCGTATGAACTCAACCGTTTCGCGCAGTTTTGCCTTCATATGAAGCCTGCTGTAGATCACGCCTTCGAAGAATTTGTAGCGGGGGTTGTTTTTGAAACTGGATCCCAGGTCCTGAACAATCGGGAGAGCCTTCAGGTAATCTTCTTCCATGTACATGTAGATATGGACCAGCATGCTCTTTGACTCAATGCCGGAGTAAACCGCTTCGTTCGCCGCTATGTGCATCTTTCGCAACCCTTCATCCTTGTCTCCCCTGTGGAGCAGAAGAAAGGTCAGAAACCGGACGATCCCGGAGAGCTTTGCCGTATAGTAGTCATACATCCCCAGGCCAAGAAGGACATCCTTGTTTCCCGGGTCCATCTCAACGCAAGTGTTGAGGGCCCGGATCGCCTCCCACGCGAGTTTGGCTGAACTCAGCCAGTTGTACTGCATCAGCTCAAACCGGCCTTTGAACCCGAGGGCGCCGCCCAAATAGAGATAGGTGTAGCTGTCTCGGTCCGGCTTCTCGATCGCTTTGGTTGCCACGGCGATGGTTCGATCGATCCGGGCCACGTAATCTTGAACCACCTCGGGAGTCCAAAAGCCGCTGCTGAGCTTGGACCAGCTCACCATGGCAACGTAGAAATAGCCGATGGGGTGTTCCGGCTGGGAGGCGACCACTCCTCTGAAAAGCCTCTCTGCGGCGTCGAATTCCAGGTCATAGAGGAGGTTGATCCCGTGGATGATATTCTCGTTCACACCGGCCCCGGGGTAGGCTGCTGGGGATTTCTGGCGAGCCAAAGAGGGTTCGACCGGCAAGACCAGGCAGAGGAAAAGGAGAGAGGGGAGGACGGTTTTAAGTCGGTTTTTTCTAAAGGGTCTCGAAGGGCAATGGAAGACCGTTTGAGAGATGCTGGATGAGATCACGCCCGCTCCATTCGCTAGAGTTTCTACCGCCGGAAGGATCGACCTTTTCGCGGCCATTATAGAGGAATCTTCCATCGGTTTTCAAGGCTTGAATTGTCGCTATATTGGGGCTTGGATCTATTTTCTTTTCGTGTATAATAAAGCCCCAAAAAGCCGGGTTTGCGGGGGGACCGTTCAAACATGAGAATATTACTCCTCGGATCCAAAGGAATGCTTGGCACCGACTGCCAAAAAGTTCTGGGCCAGGAATTCGAGATCATTTCGCCGGAAAAGAAAGAACTGGATATCATCAGCTGGGACAGGGTCATCGACAAATTACATCAGACCGGACCGAATCTCATCCTCAACTGCGCGGCATTCACGGACGTGGACGGCTGCGAGAACCACAAGGATGCCTATATGGTCCGAAAAATCAACGTGGAAGGGCCTCGAAACCTCGCCCAGGCAGCGGCCAGGTTTGATTCCAAGATGTTCCATATTTCCTCCGACTACGTTTTCAGCGGCCAGAAAAGCGTACCCCAGCCTTACTTCGAGGATGATATTCTGGAACCGATTTCCGCCTACGGCAGGAGCAAGATGGAGAGCGAAATTGCCGTGAAAGACAATACCTCCGCATACGTGATTATCCGGACGGGGTGGCTGTACGGTTCAGGAGGAAACAGCTTCATCAAGTCCATTGTATCCGCCGCCCTGAATCAGAAAGGGAGAAAAAGTCTCAAGGTCGTGGAGGATCAGATCGGCTCCCCCACCTGGACGTATCGCCTCGCCCATCAGATAAGGGAGCTCATCAAAGCGGATGCCAAGGGAACCTTCCATGCCACTTCCGAGGGTTACTGCAGCCGGCTGGAGTGCGCCGATTTTGTGTTCAAGGAGTTGAACCTGAAGGTTTCCCTCCACCCGTGCAAGCTCCGGGATTATCCTCAGAAAGCCCGCAGGCCCCTCAACTGCATCCTTGAAAACAGGCTTCTCAAGAAGCAGGGCCTCAACGTGATGGCTGATTGGAAAGAGGACCTCTCTGCGTTCCTCGATCAATACGGGGATCAGCTGATGAAGGAGGCCAGGGCAGGAGCCTCAGGGAAAAGCTAGCAGGCTGCTGAAAAACACCCATCTACTGCGTTGCCCTCATCCCTCGTTGCTGCGGCGTACTTCTATGTACGCCTCGCTCCCAGGGATTTCGGGCGTCTTGTATCTGGGCGTTTTTGAGCAGCCTGCAAGGCGGAGTTTTTTCAGCAACCTGATAGTGTGCTGGCTTAGAAATCCGTTACTAAATCAAGCAGAGTTGGAGCCCCCAGGGTGCTCCGACCGCATTTCTTCGTTCACCGGTTTCGCAGCCCAGGAGACTAGATGGCGCGGCCGATGGTCGCCGCTTCGGAGATGGCTGTTTTCGCACTCCTGGGTTCGAGACAGTCGCCGATCTGATGAACGGGGATTCCGAGGGACTGGACTTCGTTGTATAGCCTGTTGTCGGGCCTGTTGCCGATGGCCAGGACAACGGCATCCGCCTCAAGGAAGACCTCGTTTCCCTCCGGATTCAGTACATAAACCCCGTTCGGCTCAATCCTGGACAGCCGGTGGTCTGCCATGAACCGGACCCGGTAGTGCCGGAGTTCCCGCAAGAGCACTTTCCGGGTGATGGATTCGAGCTGCTGGGCGAGCTTGGGAAGCTGCTCCACGATGGTCACAGGACAGCCGTTTTCCGCCAGGTGGTGGGCGACTTCGCAACCCGTGGCCCCGCCCCCGACGACCACGGTTTTGACCTGGGCAGGCTTTTCTCCGTTTAGGATCGTCTGAAGATCGATAACGATCGGATGGTCTACACCCGGTACGGAAGGCTTGATCGGCAAAGCCCCGGTGGATAGAACCACGACGTCCGGCCGCTCTTTCCTGACGGTCTCCAGGGTGACCTCAAAATCAAGATGGGTCTTCACCCCGCTTTTTGCGATCTGCTTTTTGTGGAATTCAAGGAGGCTCAGGATTTCTTTCTTGTACCTGGACACGCTTCCGAGGACCAGCTGGCCGCCGAGCTGGGGCTGTTTTTCGTAGAGGTGGACATCGTGGCCTCTCAAGGCAGCGATCCACGCGACGTGCAATCCGGCCGGCCCGCCTCCGACGACCATCACCTTCTTTCGAGCTTCCGCGGGTTTTATTTCCATCTCTTTTTCGCGTCCCAGGGTGGGGTTGACGAGACACTCCACGCGGCCTCTGCGGAAAATGGACTCCATGCAGGTGTTGCAGGCGATGCATATCCTGATATCGTCCAGGTTCCCTGCTTTTGCCTTCTTGGGCAATTCAGGGTCTGCGAGCAAACCCCGGCCTATGCAGACCAGGTCAGCCACGCCGTCTCTCACAACGGTTTCCGCGACAAGAGGATGGTTGATTCTCCCCACGGTCATGACCGGGATGTTGAGGGCCTTCCTGATCTCTGCGGATGAACCGGAAAGACAGGCCTTTTCCATGAACATGGGCTGGCAAATCCACTCCGGGGTGGCATCGTTTCCCGCTGAAACCTGCACGATGTCGAGACCCGCCGGAACTAAAACCTTAAGGATTTCAATGCTCTCCTCGGTCGTGAGGCCTTCGGGGACAAACTCCTGAGCGCTGATCTTGAAGGAGAGGGGAAAATCAAGCCCGATCCGTTTCCTGATCTCCCGGATAATCTCGATAGAGAACCGGGCTCGACCCCTGAGGTCACCCCCGTATTCATCCTCCCGGATGTTGGAAAACCTGGATAGAAACTGGTTCACGAGATACCCATGGGCGCCATGGATTTCGATCAGTTCAAACCCTGCTTCAACCGCTCTTCTGGCCGCCTCGCCGAATTTGAACACGATCTCCTGGATGCCCTCTTTGCTGAGAGGCTCAACATCGCCGCTGATGGTGGGGCAGGGCAGGTTGGACGGGGCCACGGGTTTCCTCTTGATGACCCTTGAGGAAGTCTGCCGGCCGCCGTGGTGAAGCTGAACCGCAGGAACCGCGCCTTCGGCTCTCATCACCCTGGCGATGCGGGAGAGGCCTTCGGTAAAGCGGTCGTCATAGATTCTTGCCTGGTGGGGGGAGACAATGCCTTCAGGGGAAACCGCGCAGGCTTCCACGATGACCATGGCTGGACCGCCGGCCGCCCGCTTGCGGTAATGTTCGATGGTCTGATCCGTGATGGAGCCGTCGCTCTGGATGAGAAAAGAGGCGAGACCCGGCATCACAATGCGGTTGGCAAGATGTATTCCTTTAATCTCAAAAGGGGAAAACAGATGGTCCAGAGCCATAAACCGATCTTCCTGAAAAAAGGAATCATGTTGTCCGGCTGGCGGGGAACCCCGCCAAGCGGCAGGCCAGCCAGATTACCTATCAAAATAGAGGGAATGGGTGAAAAATGTCAAACAAAAAAAAGAAATCCTGTTTAGTTAAGCGAAGTTAGACTCAAGCCGCGGCCAGGGAAAGAGGCACCTATGGGCAGGTTGTTTTCCTGGACCAGATAATGCCCGACCTTTAGCCCAAAAGCTTGTCAAAGAAGTCGTTTCCTTTGTCATCCGTGATCACAAAGGCAGGAAAATCCTTGACCGTGATCATGTAGATCGCTTCCATCCCCAGCTCCGGGTATTCAAGAACTTCCATGGCCGTGATGCATTCTTTGGCAAGGCGCGCAGCCGCCCCGCCGATGGAGCCGAGGAAAAAACCGCCGTGTTTCTTGCACGATTCCTTGACCAGGGAGGAACGGTTCCCCTTGGCGAGCATCACAAGGGAGCCGCCCGCCTGCTGAAAAGAAGGAACATAAGGATCCATCCGGCCCCCTGTTGTCGGGCCAAAAGACCCGGCTGCGTATCCCTTCGGGGTTTTGGCAGGCCCGGCGTAATAGATGATGTGGTCCTTGAAATAGGAGGGGAGCCCTTCCCCCCTTTCGAGGCGCTCTTTCAGCCTTGCGTGGGCAATGTCTCTGGCCACCACCATCTTGCCGTTCAGAACCAGGCGGGTGGAAACAGGGACCTTTGCCAGGGTTGCGCGAATCTCGTCCATGGGCTGATCGAGG
This sequence comes from Deltaproteobacteria bacterium, assembly GCA_020060805.1. Lineage (GTDB taxonomy): Bacteria > Desulfobacterota > DSM-4660 > Desulfatiglandales > HGW-15 > JAHECH01. The sequence continues at coordinate 10,760 of JAGUZM010000382.1, forward strand.
CCGACGGCTACAGCTTCCTCCCGGCTCCACTCCGGCTCCGGGAGAAACTCGGCTGGGCTGGTCTCAAGGGCTTCCAGAAAGATCCCCTCTCCGGTGATCTTTGCCTTGATATTGCGGTCGGCGTTGCAGCTCACTCCGACCCCTACAGGGCATGACGCCCCATGCCTGGGGAGGCGGATAACCCGGATGTCAAGGCAGAAGTATTTCCCGCCGAACTGGGCTCCGAGGCCGAGCTCCCGGGACCTTTGGAGCATCTTGGCTTCCAGGTGTCTATCCCTGAATGCACGTCCCCACGGATTGCCCGACCCCGGGAGATGATCCAGGTATCCTGCGGAAGCGAGTTTAACGGCCTTGAGATTCGCCTCAGCGGATGTTCCGCCGATCACGAAAGCGAGGTGGTAGGGCGGGCACGCTGCCGTTCCCAGGGTCTTCATCTTGGCCAGGAGAAAGTCCTCCAGGGACTTGGGGTTCAGCACGGCCTTTGTTTCCTGAAACAAGAAGGACTTGTTCGCCGAGCCCCCTCCCTTGGCGATGAAAAGGAATCCATAACTGTCGCCCTGGGTGGCATAGATCTCGATCTGGGCAGGGAGATTGCAGCCCGTGTTCTTTTCGTCGTACATGGCGAGGGGCGCCATCTGAGAGTACCTGAAGCTGTTTTCCCTGTACGCCCTGAAAACCCCCCTGGAGATGGCCTCTTCATCC
>JAGUZM010000474.1 GCA_020060805.1 Deltaproteobacteria bacterium
CTGTACCGGAGGGGGACTTCTATCGGCACCTCGTTCCTGTCCCCGTAAATCGCATCAATCAGTCCCCGGTAACGTTCTTCCAGGAGGCCCCTTCTCAGCTTTCTGTTCCTGGTCAGCTCCCCCTCGTCGGGGTCGAACTCCTTGTGGAGATTGACGTACTTGCGCACCCTGGAGCCCGGTGACAACGTGCGGTTGACCCTGTCGATATCTTGTTTCACCAGTTCGTAGACTTCCGGCCTCTGGGCGAGTTCCGCAAACGTGCTGTAAGACACCCTCCTCTCCCCGGCCCAGCTCCCGACATTGTCGAAATCGATCACGAGGATTGCCGATGGGTATGCCCCGCCGGGGCCGGCCAGTATCCAGGCGTCCTTGATGTAGGGGCTGAGCCTCAGCCGGCTTTCTATGAGCTGGGGGGAAAGAATCTCTTCCCCCGCCAGGCGGACGAGGTCCTTCACCCTGTCCAAAAGCACGATGTGTCCGTCATCCCTGATGAACCCGCTGTCCCCGGTGTAGAACCATCCGTCCTTCAGCACCTGCGCGGTCCCCTCCGGATCCTTGTAGTACCCGACAAAGGTGCCGGGCTGCCTGTACATGATCTCGCCCTCATCGGTGGCTCTCACTTCTGCTCCCGCATAGGCAGGGCCGACGGTGTCCAGACGGATATCCTCGTTTTTTGCGCCGGCCACCGCTCCTCCCTCTGTGGATCCATAGAGGTTCTTGAGGGGCAGGTTCAGGGCATGGTAGAAATTGAAGGCTTCCGGGCTGAGAATGGCGCCGGTGGTGTAGCATATCCTGGCGTTCTGCAGCCCCAAGGTGCGTCGGATGGGCGCAAAAAAGGTGGCGTCGGCCAGCCTATGGATGAATCCCTGGAGGAGACCCCGCTTCTCCTTTCCGAGCCCTGACTCCGCGATCTGATCGCCGTCGGGCATGAACACCCGAAAGGCGAACCGGTTGATGGCATCCGCTTTTGAAATCCTCGCCCGGACCATCGCGGCTTGGCTCTCCCACAGCCGCGCCCCGCGGAACACAATCGTGGGTCCTATTTCCTTCGCGTCCCGCTGCTGGGTCTCAGGCGCTTCTGCAAAGTTGAGGGTGCTGGCTGAAAGAAGGTGACACCCCACAGACAGCCACTGTTCGTTAATCCAGACAGGGGGCAGGTAGGGCACAACATTGTCGTCGTCATACCACGGGTCGAGACGGAGGTGATATTCCGCGCCCACCCTCAACGTTCTGTATGTGTGGACCGCGCCTTTGGGTGACTCACCGGTCGTTCCCGAGGTGTAGACAATGGCGCAGGGGTCATCCGCCTTGCCCCTCTCCACATTCTTCTCAAAAAGCCCTGGGTTTTCTTTTTCATGCTTCTCGCCCAGGCCGAGGACTTCCCTCAATCCCATCAGAATGGGGTCCCCATAGCGGGCCAGCCCCTTATAATTCCAGTAGATGACCTTTTGGAGGCCGGGGAGCCCGTCTTTGACCTGGACGAGCTTGTCAACCTGCTCCTGATCCTGGACAACGGCGAACCTCGCCTCTGAATTCCCGGCAATGTATCTTATCTCAGCCGGCGTCAGGTCCGAGTATGCGCCCACCGAGACGCCATGGCCGGCTTGGGCGGCCAGTTGCGCATAGTACCACTCCGGCCCGTTGTCGCCGACGATCAGCACCTTGTCTCCCGCTTTAAGGCCCAAGGAAGTCAGCCCCAGGGAAAGGGACTTCACATGGAGATAGTAATCTTTCCATGTATACGGCTGCCAGATCCCATGGTGCTTATGACGCATGGCCCTCCGGGTATCACCGTATTTTTCGTAGTTATACTTCAGTACCTTGGGCCAGGTATCACCTTTTTCCGAATACATCTCTCCCATAATAGCTCACTGTAAGCGGAATGATGGATTACTAAGAGGTTCGAGTATCGGCATTTCTTCATTTCTCCATTACTCCAGCACTCCCATCGTTCGATTTACCCCAGCCACCTCTTCCTTCGCCGGTAGTGCTTGACTTCACGATAGCTCTTTCGGGACCCGACCGCCGACAATCCGAGGTAGAATTCCCGGACGTCCTCATTATCCCTCAGCCTCTCGGCAGGACCTCCCATCACGATTCTGCCGTTTTCCATCACGTGACCGTGGTCGGCGATGCCGAGGGCAGCCCTTACGTTCTGCTCTACCACCAGGATGGCCATTTTCCGGTCAACCCGTATTCGTTTGATTATCTCGTAGATGTCCTCCACCAGGAGCGGGGCAAGGCCGAGGGAAGGTTCGTCCAGGAGCATGAGCCTCGGGTCTGCCATCAGGGCCCGCCCTATGACCAGCATCTGCTGTTCACCGCCCGACAGGTAGCCGCTCATCCGGTGACGGAGGGCCCTTATCTTGGGGAAGTAATCGAAAACCATGGCCACGTCCTTCTTGACCGCCGCCCTGTCGTTCCGGCAGTAAGCGCCGACCAGGAGGTTTTCCTCGACGCTCAGGTGTTCGAGAACCCTGCGTCCCTCCATGGCCTGGCTGATCCCCATGAGAGCGATGTCTTCCGGACCGTAACGATCGATCCTCCTGCCGTCGAACTGGATGCTGCCGTCTGTGACCGCCCCTTCCTCCGTTTTCAGCATTCCTGATATGGCCTTGAGGGTCGTTGTTTTGCCCGCCCAGTTGGCCCCCAGGAGGGCAACAATCTCGCCTTCACCGACCTCCAGGGAGACGCCTCTCAGAACCCGGATGACGTTCATGTAGACCACTTCAATGTTGTTCACTTGCAGCATGTCACCCTACCCGTTCTACTTCCCCTTCCCCAGGTACGCGGCGATCACCTCGAGATTCGTGCTGATTTCGCCGGGAGTGCCTTCGGCAATTTTTTGCCCAAAATCCAGAACGACGATCCTGTCCGCTATGTCCATCACCACGCCCATGTCATGCTCCACCAGGACGATACACCGTATCCCGTCCTTCAACACGGGCGTATCGGGATACGTGGCTCCCTGGCCTTCGAAAACATCGAGGATGAATCGGGCGATATCCTCCTTTTCCTCCAGGTTCATCCCGGCCATCGGCTCGTCGAGGAGCAGGACTTTCGGCTCCAGAGCCAAGGCCCTGGCCAGTTCCACCCTTTTCCGCATCCCGTAAGGCAGGAGGCCGACGACCTTTTTCCGGATGGGTTGAATCTCCAAAAAGTCGATGATCTCCTCCACAACCCGGCGTTGCCTGATTTCTTCCCTCTGGGCCCGGCCGAAGTACAGGGCTCCGCTGACGAAGCTCTGCCTCATCAGCACGTGCCGGGCAGCCATGATGTTGTCTTGGGTGCTCAGGCCCGTGTAGAGCTCGATATTCTGAAACGTTCTTGCGATGCCGAGCTTAGCCAGCTTGTCGGGCCGCATCCGGGTGATCTTTCTTCCGTCGTAGTGTATTTCGCCTTTCTGGGGTTTGTAAAAACCGTTGATGCAGTTGAGAAGAGCGGTCTTGCCCGCACCGTTGGGCCCGATGATCGCCAGGATCTCGTTCTCCCTGACGTCCAAGCTCACATTCAGCAGGGCATGAACCCCGCCGAAGTCAAGGGATAGGTTTTCAATTCTCAATGTGGGCTGTTTCTCGGGTTCCACCGGTCAACGTCTCCTGGGAGGAGTGATTTGTGAAAACATCGTTAAGCCAATACCCATGCCTGTTGTTCACGATTGCGGTCTGATCCAGCAGGAAAAGAGGAGGGACAGGATGAATCCTACCAATATATACTCAATGTATCGATAATCGATACATTAAATTTTCTCCCCTGTCAATAAATAGAGCTGCTGGCGGCGACACCCGGGCCGCCGCTTCTTTACTCCTTTCACCGCTCCCCTATTCCCTCCCGCCAGGGGCGTGCACGCTGAGGTAAGAAGCAAACGCACCCCGAGTTGCCCTTTCGCCTTCACCTGTATCTGGCACGGATTTCTTTCTTGAGGATCTTTCCCTGCGGGTTTTTCGGCAGGGAATCCACGAACTCAACCGATTTCGGGGCCTTGTATGATGCGATGTGCTCCTTGCAGAAAGCGATCATCTCCTTCTCCGTTGCGGTGGTGCCAGCCCTCAGGGCGATGACCGC
>JAGUZM010000484.1 GCA_020060805.1 Deltaproteobacteria bacterium
CCTGAGACATCTTGCTGACCATCTCCTCGTTTTGAGACATCGACACGCAGTCAGCCTGGACCACGAGCCGCAATTTCTTAAATTTCCTAGCAATAATGGCGTCACAAAGTCTGATGACCCGTTCGGGATCCAATACCAGATTGTCATCTGCAACGAAGACCCAACGGGTCTTGCAGGTGTAATATATGTCATCCAGATCAGCCAGCACCCGTTCGATGGGGAATGTCCTGAACGTTCTCCCGTACATATGGTTCATGCTGCAAAACGTACACGCCCGTGTGCAGCCCCTGGATGTTTCCAGCACTTCGACCTTGGAATTCATGATGTGGTATCCCCAGGTCAAACGCCGCTTATCCCTTATCGGACGTTTGAGCCGGGATAAATCCATAAGCTCTCCTCTGGGGTTATGAACAAAATGCCCGTCCTGTTTGTAAGAAAGTGACGGAATTGCTTCAAAACGATCTTTGCCTTCCAGGGCATTCACCAACCGACGACAGGCCTCTTCGCCTTCTCCTCTGACGATAAAATCAATCAGTCCCGCCTCATCAGATGCGGCAATTTCCTCATGCATCAAACTGGCATGATACCCACCGATAACGATTTTCACGCCAGGCAGCAGGTGCCTGATCAGTTTGATGAGTTTCACACAGGTCTCATACTGCCACGCCATCGCTGAAAGGCCGACCAAGTCCGGACGAATTCTCAGCAATGTTTTAGTCAAATACTTCCTTAAGTGCCTTCGTTTCCGTATGAGGTCAATAACATAGACCTCGTGCCCCTCATCGATATTTGCCCCGACACTGGCAATGCCGCAGTTGGGCATGTGAAAAGCGGCTTCATGCATAATTAACGGAGCCACATCCGGCATGGACATCATAATAATCTTCATAAACCCGCTCCTGAAAAGAGGCTTCGGGATTCACACCCGTGGAGAACGAGAAGATGCCCCTTGTTCGGCTTTTTGAAAGAACAGCAGGCAGGCCTTAAGCTTCACGGGCTGACCTGCAACAGGCTGGCAATCTTTCATACGGCTTATTCCGCACTTTGGGCTTCCAGCAACGAACGCACCCGCGATACCAGTTCAGAAGTTGAAAAACCTCTGCCCTCATCCTCGGGCTCAATGCTGGCAAGTTGTTCCACCGTAACAAGGTTCGGAACGCAGGTATGGAAGAAGAACCTTCCGGGTTGGAATAACTTGTCCGTATTGCGAACAAAAAGGACTCGGATCGGCTTCTTGCAAAATCTGGCTATTTTGAATGCGCTTTTGTTGAGTGGGCCGACGGTGCCGTCCAAACTCCGTGTTCCCTCGGGAAATACAAAGAGATTTCCTCCTGATGCCAGGTACCCATCCATCTCTTCCATCCTTTGAATCATCAGATCAGATAGGTTCCCCTCTGAAGATGAGGGAATATATCCTGACAATTCAATCACGCGACCAAAAATAGGCACAGTGAAGAAACGGCTTTTTACAATGGTGCTGTGCTGTTCAAACAGGGAAATCAACAGAATCGGATCAAGATAGGATACGTGGTTACAGACGATGACAGATGACCGGATCCCATAGACTTCATCCTGGATGCGCCACTTGGTCCAGGGGATGAGGATCCGGATGAGAAGAAAGAAACCTTTGTAGAATTTGTGATTCAGTCGCTGGAAGGAGCGTGCGCAATCCTCGGTGAACAGGTATGCAGCCAGGTAGAACGGGGAGAAAAGGAAAATAAAACCCAGGGTATAGTAAGACCAGAGCAAGAGCGTAATCGCGGGGTCAAGAAGGGCTTTCAAATGCTTGCAAGGCGGGTTGATTTCAGGTTTCTTCATAGGCCCAGCCTGGGTATTCATCCATCAAAATCTCTTAACATCAGGCAGGTATTGACACCGCCGAAGGCAAAATTCTGAATCACTGCGATGTGAACAGGGGATTCGATCAGGTCCATGGGAAGGTTTATCATGGCGCACCTTTCATCGACTTCATCCAGGTTTAAGGTTGGCGCGATGAACCCCTCTTCCATCATATAGAGGGTAATGATCGTCTCTATGACGCCACAGGACCCCATGGTGTGCCCCATATAGCTCTTCAGCCCGGTTACGATTGGGGAATCCCCGTATACCCTTCCTATCGCTTGCGCTTCGATCACATCGCCGATTTTGGTAGCAGTGGCATGGGCACTGACAAAATCCACTGAACCGGGGGCAATCTTAGCATCCTTGAGTCCAAGGCGTATCGTCTCTGTAATTCCATTCGCATTTGGCAAGATCAAATCACCGCCGTTGTTGTTACAGGCAAACCCAATGATCTCGGCCAAGATGTTCGCTCCCCGTTTTTTGGCTGAATCTAGGTCTTCGAGCAACACAGCCCCAGCCCCTTCTCCCACGACCAAGCCATCCCTTCGTTCGTCAAAAGGACGCGGGGTCAAGTGAGGTGTATCGTTGAATTCCGTTGAGCATGCCAGCAGATTATCAAACACGGCGACGGTGGTCGTATCATACTCATCCGCTCCGCCGCAAAGCATGGCATCCTGCATTCCGTATTTGACCATTTCGTACCCGAACCCGATCGACTGGCTGCTCGTGGTGCAGGCAGTAGAGGAAGAGATGACCCGGCCGGTAATACCAAACATCTTGGTAATATTCACCGCCGTGGTGTGGACCATGGATTTGAGGTAATCCACCGCCCCTATGGAAGAAAATTGGGACCTGGATGCGCTGAAGAAGGATTTGTATATTTCTCGTTGAACCGTCGGGCTTCCGTGGGTAGACCCGAAAGCCACTCCAAGCCTGCCTGAGGTGATAAAGCGCTCATCCAAACCGGATCTTTCCAGCACTTCCTTTGCCACCTGGCATGCATAGTAAGAGACCGGCCCCATGGTTTTGCGGTCTTGCCGCTTAAAATCGTAAGCTATCTGATAATCGACGGTGCCGAACACACCTGATTGAATAAAGCCCGAAAGCAGGTCGTCACTCCGAAGTTTCTTAACACCGGAAATCCCCTTCACCAAGTGCTCAACGATGTCTCTTTTGCCGTGACCAATCGGGGTTATCGCCGAACACTCGGTTATGACCACCCTTCGTTCCATGACATGCCCCTCAGAACACCCTTTCAGCGTTTTCTGCTGCGAGACCTCACCTTGGTTTTGGCTCTTCGCGACGAGAGCCATTCGATGTAGTCGAGGATCTGGTTGATGGTCCGGATATCCATCGCCTTTTTCTTTTCCGGCCTTGTCAGCTCGGATCGAAGCAGGACTTCGATCTCCCTTAGGAGCTCAATCGCATCGATACTGTCAAACTCGTAAATTTCCCTCAAGTCCTCGTCGAGACCCGGATTCTCTATTTCAAACTGGTTCTTGAAAATCTTGATGATCTCTGATTTTATATCATCTCGTTTCATGGCAGCTTTCTTTCTTCCCCATGGAATAACGGTGCAGGAGAGGGAGTCAACCCTGTTTTTCGTCGCAGTAGCAGAGATGGCCCCTGTACCCCAGCCGATTTCCTAGCTCGGTTTTGAACCGAGAAAAGGTTCGAAGTGATACCATTGCAATGGATGGCGCCTGAGGGCATTTTCCAGCATGTCGGCATAATTTTGAACAGATGCCCGGATCGCTTCCGTTCTTTCTTCCCTGGAGAAAGCCCGCAGGTACATCGGTTCAGAGAGGCTAATATGGTACTTCTTCTTTCCAGTTCGGAAGGCAAAGAAAACCAGCAAAGGAGCGCCGGACAAAAGAGCAAACAAGTGCGGGGCCTCTGGGAGGAAGACGTCGTGTCCCAGCAGCTTCGCCTTCACTGCCCGCTGATCTTTTTTCCACATCAGGTCTCCCGTTAAAGAAACCAGTCCGCCCGACTTAAGAAATCTAATTCCCTCCATGATGTCCAAGGGGGACCCGCCGTGTTGATCCACGGCGTGGATTCTGACGCCGCTCTGGGAAACGCTCTCTTTTTGGATGCCCTCGATCTGTTCCCTGTGTTTGACCCCCATATAAAGAAGAAGCCTGATTTGGCGGTCCCTGCGCTTTAGAAAACGTGCTGCTACCTCCCAGTTTCCCACGTGCGACATGAGCAGAATTCCGCCGCAGTTCATCCTTACGATTCGGGCAAGGTGTTCCCATCCTTCCGAAGTATAGGTAATATCGTCGAACTCCTGAAGCAACAACCTGTCGATGAAACCGGCCGCAAACTGATGAAACTGGCCCCAGGTGCACCACAGATGATACATCCAGCTCCCCTCTGGAAAAAGAGCTCGGTAAAACCGAAGGCTGTTCCTCACTCTGAAAGGGAAAAAAAGGAAATAACCGGTTGAAACAATCCATGCAAACACCCGAAAAACCCAGAGGCCTGATACCCTTGACAGAGAAACGACAGATCTATAAATAAACCCATTCATTCCGTGTGATGATGATTCACTCCCTTTGAGGCGGAAGGGTTGATGCTTCTTCCTTCAGTCACAGATCACTTTCTCCGCCGCGAAATCTTAAACCGGAAAACCCCTTAAGGTGCAGCACATCCGTTTGGCAACAGTGCCAGAATCCATGGGCCCGATCCCTACCTTCGCCTTCTTTGGTTAGGGGGAATCAGAATTCTTTGGGTGATGAGTCTGGCAAATGTCGTCGTGTTTCTGAAGAAATCGATCAACGGACGAAAGTGGGATATTCTTTCTCTCCCAGGCATGTAATTCACGCTGATCGGTGTTTCGATCACAGGAACCTGCCTCCATCCAGCCTTGACCAGGACTTCGACCTCAAATTGGAAACGTTTGGCGATGACTTTCATGTTCATCGCTTCAGGTAAAGGATATATTCTGAACCCGCTTTGAGAATCCATCAGTCTTGGGCCGCCGGAAATCCAAACCCAGACATTAGAAAAACGGCGCCCAAATCGGCTTGTCCAGGGGACAGCCTTTCCAACCATTCCCTCCCTCATCCCGACGACGATCACGCGTTCATTTTCGGGAATTGCCCGAATCATGCTCAGGGCATCTTCCGGATTATGCTGCCCATCAGCATCTATCGTGATTGCCCAATCGGCGATTTTCGAAGCTTCTGCAAAACCGGTCAAAATCGCCGCTCCCTTTCCCCGGTTTTCAGTATGATGCAATGGGCGAACGCCTTCTATGCCCGTGATTTGCGTATGGGTAGAATCGGTCGAACCGTCATCCACCACAAATATCGGCACGTTGAGCTTCAGACATTTCCTGATAACGTGAAGCACTCTCTGCCCGTGGTTGTAACACGGTATGACAACGGCGAACCTTCCCTTTCTACCGATATCGAAACGATCAATGCTTTTTTCAGGCGTCATTTTCTCTTTTTGACCGGCACCATGACGCTAGGCCTCTTTCCAGGCAGACTTGCCTGCCGCGACACATTCAGCGAAGGCATCAGCAGAAAAAGGCCGAGACATGAAAAGCTATTCTAAGAAGACTGCTTAGGTAAGAATGCCACCCCCCAAGTCCCTGGCCCCATATGAACCCCGGAGGTTAACGACAACGGCTGAAGGAAAACCTCGGTTGAAGGGAAGAGCTCTTGAATTTGCTTCTTAACCGTGTCGTTGACCCATGCACGGTTGTCGGAGTACTCGAGCATAACAAAGAGGGGTGGACCTTTTTCAAGGCAATCCCGGAGCTTTTTGATGGCAAACCTCAGTTGCCCCTTCCCGCTTTTTTCCACACCGACGATCTTAGCTCCTTGGGCCGTTGGGCTTATGACGGGCTTAACGTGAAACGTATCCCCAAGAAATGCACCAGATTTGGATGCTCGTCCTCCAGCGGCAAGGTACTTGAGCTTGTCGAGAAAAATGTACTCCTCGCACCCGTGAACGGCTCTCTTGGCAAACTCAATCACTGCGTCAGGGTCATCGGTCTCGGCTGAATACCTCGCTGTCGCAATTGCGATGGCTCCAAGGCGGCCTGAAGCCGCGGCCGTATCGATCACGGTCAATCGACTGGCGCTGTCATTCTTCCGTTTCCAGTCCATAACCACGTCATAATTGCCGGTAAAAACCGATCCCACGCAAAGATACAAAACCCTCTGATACTGACTCAGCACCCTTTGGTAGCACTGATGTCGTTCAAACACGGAAGCCTGGGATGTGGTTACTCTTACCCCTTCGCGCATGGATTTGTAGATCTCTGAAGGAGGAAAAAGGGTTTCAGGCAGTGATTTGTCATCCAAGATGACATAACTGTCAAGCAGCGTGATCCCCAGTTCACAAGAATCCTCACGGGTCACGGAGCCGGCCGCATCCGTCATGATATGTATAGCCCCTTGCTTATCTCTTCTCTTGAAATCCTTTACCTGAGTTCCGATATGATCATCCGCCCATTGCACCACATTGCCCATGGACTCGATCAGGTCCCTGACCCGGGTTGTATCGTTGGTGTGCAAATGAACCTTGAAAAAGTCTTTGTGAGCTGTGACCAGCAGGCTCTCGCAATGCTCGGAAAGTCTCCCGATTTTTTCATTTGTGTTGTCCCCCAGTTTCACTACGGTATCAACACAGAACCCTTGTTCCATTTCTTCTTCAAAGGATGGGGAGACCTCAAGCTGGTCCTTGAACACAGCGGTGATCGGCCGGAAAAGCTCCTTTTCCCCGACAAGGGATCCAAAAAACCCTTCCAGGAAGAGGTACATACCTAAAGCCCCTGAGTCCACCACCCCGGCAAGCTTAAGCTTTGGAAGCAATTCGGGCGTTGCCTTCACGGCCTTTTCCAGATGGACGATGATATTCGAAACGTATTCTCGATTGACTTCAAACCTGTTCACTTCCAAAAAGTCGACCAGGGCATCAAAAACAGTCAGCATAGTCCCTGGCTTAGGATCAACCACTGCTTGCCAGGCTTGATCCCTTCCAGACTTAGCCGCGCCAGGAAGCCCTTCAATCGAGTCCGCCATGAGGAACCCTGAAAGAAATCGAACGGCGATATTTCCCGAATTCCCGCGAGCGGATAGGAGCAGTTGGTGAATGATGTCTTCTCTGTCTTTTGACGGGTATCGCAGGGGGGTGAGGCTTATTCTCAGATTGCGCCCGGTATCGCCATCGGCGACAGGAAAGACGTTGATGCCATCCAGAACATCGGACCATGCGGCTAAACGCTCGACTCCCAGAATGGTATGGTCCTGGAAAGCTGGAAACATGCTAAAAACCCAATGCCCTGCGGATTTCGCCAGGTATTTCGAACATCATTTCCATCTCAGGGTACTTCACGGCAACCTGTTCGCTTCTTCCCTTGGCGCAAAGCTGGTTCTTTTCTCCCGACCTTATCTGAAAGTCCACCACAATTTTGTACCGGGCTTCGACAACCGTTGCCTTGCACTTGAA
>JAGUZM010000053.1 GCA_020060805.1 Deltaproteobacteria bacterium
ATTCCAGCTGAGGCTACCCATCCGGTGACGGCAGGAATCAAAGGAAATCGAAAAAAGGTCTCGAGAATCTGCCCAGGGTCTAGAGGATAGACCAGGTTTTCTACCCTTGCTGCCGGGATAACGGCGAAATCGCACTTTCTCTCGTAGCCGGGAAGGGATTTGTCATTGGGGGTGCCATAAATTAGGTCCAGGCGCCTCTTGATGGCCTCCTCACGTGACAAATTCACCAAGGTCGTGAAAATTCCCTTCCTCTGCCATTCCGGGTGGGTAAAGGTGTCTCCGATCTCCCCGCCGTCGATCAATTTACCCCCGATGCAAAGCCTCTTGGGGGTGATCGTCGTCATTCCCACGACCTTCCCGTCTGAATAGGCCAGGTAAAATACGCCCTGCCTGAGGGGATTGTCAAATAGCTTCCATCTATAGTACTCGGGCTCACAGGATCTTCTTAGGGAGTCAGCTGTTTCATCCAGAAAAAGCTTCCTCAGTCGTGACGCCTTGTCAATATCATCACCATCAAAGTCTCCCGCTCTCCAACTTATTTCATCCAAAACCTTTTTCCTGCTTTCTATTTTTTCCCAGGATGCTCGTCCTGAGAAAATGCCAACCTGAATACAAGAAGTGCAACCAATCGTAAGACCCACCGATTTTTCGCTGGAAGACCCCCAAACTGTCCCATCCATAGATCGTTAGTCGAGGCATGTCATATGGATGCGCCTTCTTTTTCAGAGCCCCCCATTTCCCCAGGAAAGCGCCCGAATAACCACTCCCCTGAACTAGTTCTTTGAGCTTCTCAGCCGCCTCCCTCCAAACACCGAAGGGGCACGCAAAGCTGTACGCACCATCACTCAAATGTTTTTCCAACTCCCGGATCGATTCACCCAACTCCCCTGCAATGATTCCTGGATCAATCTCTGATAAGCTTCTGTGGCTATGGGAATGGGATCCGAACTCCATGCCTCGCCTTTCCATTTCCAAAACCTGATCCCAATTCAAGGGCATGAATTCTGAGCGGCTAACGGACACGTCGTCCGACATCCCTTTGCTATCCCTGATCCATTCGAAAACCCTGTCACTTCCAATGTACCCCGTTACCAGATAGAATGTTGCCTTTAAATTAAAACGCTCAAGGATCGGCAGGGCGAAAGTGTAATTGTCACGGTATCCATCATCAAAGGTGAGGCATATCGCCCTTTCAGGGAAATCCGCTCCGCAATTCAAGTATTCCAACGCTTCCCTTACGGTGAGGACCTCATAACCACCCTGCTTAATTAGGCCCATCTGGGCCTTGAATCTTTCAGGAGTAACATTCCACTCACTGCCTTTGCCGCTGTCCTTCTCGACGTTGACGCGATGGTAAGCAAGAACCCTTATCTCGTTTCTCGGCTTTAAGAGATTCAACAACCGGCCGAACGGGCTTATAATCAAGCTCATGAAATCTATCCATAAGCATATGATCCGTTTAGCCTCTCTCCGTAGTACCGGGCGGTCCATTATCTTATGTCCGGCGGTCTGGATACCGACCTTTTTCGATCAAGCCCCTTCACGCAAAATCACCTGCCTGCCATGGGGAACCTTTTTTCACCCGATGGGAATTGAAAATCGCTAGGAGACTTTCTGAAACAGTCCTTAGATTGAAATCCCTTTCTACCTTTCGCTTTCCCTTTTCCCCCACGGCACACCACATTTCCCTGTCCTTAATGAGCATCTCGATCGCATCAGCCAACTGCCCGGCATCCCTCTGCTCCACCATGATGCCGCCTCCGTCTCCGATCAACTCTGGGATACCTCCTGCATCAGTGGATACCACAGGTACACCATAAGCCATCGCATCCATAAGACAAACCGGAATACCCTCTCCGTCTTCGTCTCCGATATCAAAGGACGGCAGGATCACCGCGTCCACCTCTCTTTTTCGGTACATCTCCTCAAATAGATGCTGCGGCACAAAATCAGCCATCTCAATTACGGAGCCCAACCCCTTTCTCTGAATGCTCTCCTCAATCTCTTTTTTCTGAGGCCCAAGGCCATAAAAGTGGCACCGTATTTCGTTGATCCCACGATCTCTCAACATCTCTATGGCATCGATCAAGTGCTTGTGGCCCTTCCTCTCTAAAAAGGTCGCTGGAACCAGGATGATAAATTCTTCCCGACCGCAATTACTCGGCTCAGCGGTGACCCCGCAATCCGTTCCCATGTGGACGACTATAATCTTATGGTCATAGGAGTTCCCCACGATGAAGTGCAGTTTCCTTTTTGCACTCTCTGAGATGCATCTGACAAACGCGGCAGATTTCAGCTTGGTCTCAAGCAGGTTGTTTTCTGTTATATCCCACCTATGTAAGGTCATACCCCACGGAATCCCGGTGAGTCTATGGATGATGTAGGCGATGGTTGATGTGGTCGTTCCCCAGTGGGCATGAATAATGGACACCCCCTGTTTCTGCATCTTCCGGGCCAAATGCGCAGCCTTTGGAAAAACTGCCAGATTCTTCGCGAGAATCTTGGGTTTCCTTGAGCGACCAACCATCTCCCCCAAAAGCATCATCCCTTTGACAGAGAATATCGCGCCCATGAAATCCTTCAATATCTGGACATTAAGAAACCGAGTCGAATAGGCATCTGCCGCCAAAGACTCGCTGCCCCTGTGGAATAAGTCCTTTGAATAGTCCCTCGGGTAAATAAGTAAATCAGCCCCCAGTTTCTTGAGCATGTTCATTTCGTTGACAACGAACCCCTCGCCTTTCCCAAATGGGGCGTTTGTCGTGATATAGGCAATCATCCCTATTTCACGCTCATC
>JAGUZM010000575.1 GCA_020060805.1 Deltaproteobacteria bacterium
AAGGGGCGAACTACAAGTCCCTGGAGTTCAGGGGAGAGGTCATGGAGCACCTTCCCATGGACCAGCGGTTTACGATGGCCAACATGGCCGTGGAAGGGGGAGCGAAGAACGGGATCTTTGAGCCTGATGATTTGACCTACAATTACGTGACCGTGCGAGCGAAACGGGAGGGATTTTTTCTCAGAAGCGACAGAGAAGCTGAATTCGAAAAGGTGATCCGAATCAGGGTGGACGATCTTGAGCCGCAGGTCGCCTTCCCCCATTCCCCCGATCACGTGAAGCCCGTCTCGGCGGCGGGGCAGGTTTTCCTGGATCAGGTTTTCATCGGATCGTGCACCAACGGCCGCCTGGATGACCTCCGGGTCGCTTCGGCCATCCTGAAAGGCCGCTCAGCGGCAAAAGGAACGAGGCTCATCGTGATCCCGGGGTCCGCGCTGATATACAGGCAAGCGGTTCAGGAGGGAATTGTCGAAATACTCCTGGATGCCGGGGCGGTCATCGGCCCGCCCTGTTGCGGTCCCTGCCTCGGCGGGCACATGGGGGTTCTGGCAGAGGGGGAAAGGGCGCTTTCCACGAGCAACAGGAACTTCATGGGCCGCATGGGTCACCCGAAGAGCGAAGTATACCTTGCAAGCCCCGCAGTGGCAGCCGCCTCTGCGGTGCTGGGGAGGATCGGGAGCCCGGAGGAGATATAGGAAGGTTCAAGGTTCAAGGTTCAAGGTACAAGGTAAAAGGTGCACGGGAGAATGCAGAAGCAAAAAGGAGAACGCGGAAAGTGAAAGTTCAAGGCCGAGTGTGGAAGTTCGGGGACAACATCGACACGGACGCGATTATCCCTGCCCGATACCTGAATGTTTCGGACCAGAAGGTGCTCGGCGCCAACTGCTTTGCAGACCTGAGACCGAAATTCAGCCAGGCCGTGACGGCCGGAGACGTGATCCTGGGTGGGAACAATTTCGGCTGCGGCTCCAGCCGGGAACATGCTCCCCTGGCGATCAAGGCAGCCGGGGTGAGCGCCGTGGTGGCCAAATCTTTCGCAAGGATCTTCTACAGGAACGCCTTCAACATCGGCCTGCCCATCCTGGAATGCAGAGAGGCGGTAAACGCTTTTGCGGAGGGCTCAGAGGTTTTCGTGGACCTGGATTCAGGCGAAATCAAGGGTGCGGGAGACGGGGAGGCATTCTTCGCCAAACCCATACCGGCATTCATGAGGGAGATCATCGAGGCGGGCGGGCTGGTAGCCTACCTCAAGACGAAGGGATCTCTGTAGCAGGGTAAGCATCGGACGTGACCCTGCGTGTCAAAAAGCGGGAGAAGCGGGAGTCTGAGATGATCAGTGATGCTGTCAAAAAAGGGATTGAGCGTGCGCCTCACCGCGCGCTTTTCAAGGCCATGGGCTACACGGACAAGGAATTGGTGAGGCCCCTGATCGGCATAGCCAACTCCGCCAACGAAATCATCCCAGGCCACGTTCACCTGGACAAGATCGTGGATGCGGTGAAGGCGGGCGTTTACATGGCCGGAGGCCTCCCCATCGTTTTCGGAACGATCGGTGTCTGTGACGGCATCGCCATGAACCACGAAGGGATGAAGTATTCCCTGGCCAGCCGGGAAGTGATCGCCGATTCGGTCGAAATCATGGCGCGATCCCATGCTTTTGACGGGCTCGTTCTGGTCCCCAATTGTGACAAGATCATTCCGGGGATGGTGATGGCTGCGGCGCGCCTGGACCTTCCTGCCGTCGTGATCAGCGGCGGCCCGATGCTTGCGGGTAGGGATCCTGAAAAAAAGGACGGCAGGATTGACCTCATCACCGTCTTTGAAGCCGTGGGCGCGGTTCGCTCCGGTAAGATGAGCGCGGAGGCGCTCACCGTGATTGAGAACGAGGCGTGTCCGACGTGCGGGTCCTGCGCCGGCATGTTCACAGCCAATTCGATGAACTGTCTCACCGAGGCGATAGGGATCGCTATGCCGGGAAACGGGACGATTCCCGCGGTCATGGCAGGCCGCATTCGTCTTGCCAAGGATACAGGAATCCAGATCATGCATCTCGTTCAGAAAAACATCACACCGCGACAGGTCATGAACGAAGAGGCATTCATCAACGCCCTGACGGTGGATATGGCCCTCGGGTGCTCCACGAACACGGTCCTCCATCTTGCGGCGATAGCCAGAGAAGCAGGGGTGGACCTCGGTCTCGATAAGGTGAATGAGATCAGCAGCCGCACCCCGAACCTTTGCCACCTGAGCCCGGCGGGCAAGCACCATGTGGAGGACCTGGATCGCGCCGGGGGAATCCAGGCGGTATTGAAAGAACTGAGCACGGCCGGCCTGATCCATGAGCGTTGCCTGACCGTGACAGGGAAAAGCGTTGGGGAAAACATTCGCAAGTCCTCAGTCAAAGACCAGGATGTCATCAGGCCCCATGGTGCGCCCTATCGGCCTGAGGGCGGCCTTGCCGTTCTGTACGGAAACCTGGCGCCTCGGGGGTGCGTGGTGAAGCAGTCTGCGGTCTGCCGGGAGATGCTTCGCCACGAGGGTCCGGCGCGCGTGTTCGACTCCGAGGAAGGAGCGACCGAGGCGATCATGGGAGGAAGAATAAAGAAAGGCGAGGTGATCGTCATTCGCTACGAAGGCCCGAAAGGAGGGCCGGGGATGCGCGAGATGCTCACCCCCACCTCGGCCATCGCGGGCATGGGACTCGAAGCGGAGGTGGCCCTGATCACGGACGGCCGGTTTTCCGGCGGGACGAGGGGTGCCTCCATCGGGCATGTGTCGCCCGAGGCGATGGATGGAGGGCCTATAGCAGCCGTAGAGGACGGTGACCTGATTGCCATCGATATCCCGCGGAAAAAGATCGATGTGAAGATCACGGAGGAGGACCTGAGGAGACGCTTATCCCGCTGGAAGCGGCCGGAGCCGAAGATTTCCTCGGGATACCTTTACCGGTACGCGCAGAAAGTCTCCTCCGCGGATGAAGGCGCGGTCCTTATGTAAATCGTGAGTCGGCTCACGAATAGGTTTGGTTTCCGGGCAAAGGGTGCGCGGGAATTTTGGGATTTGGAGTTCTGAATTTCCGATTTTAAGAGAAAAGGGGTGATTGCGATTAAACACACAGGTGCACAAATCATTATCAAAGCATTGCAGGAACAGGGGGTGGACACCATTTTCGGGTATCCCGGAGGGGCCATCGTCGACATCTATGATCAGCTCGTGAGGACGGACATCCGTCACATTATGGTTCGGCACGAGCAGGGCGCCGTCCATGCGGCCGACGGGTACGCCAGGGCTTCCGGAAACGTGGGGGTCTGTCTGGTCACCTCCGGGCCGGGGGCGACCAACACGGTGTCGGGGATTGCCTCGGCCTACATGGACTCCATTCCCGTGGTGGTCCTTACCGGTCAAGTGCCGACAAACCTCATCGGCAACGATGCCTTCCAGGAAGTGGACATCGTGGGAATCACGCGGCCTTGCACCAAACACAATTACCTGGTCAAGGACATTGAGGATGTCGACCGAATTATGAGGGAGGCGTTTTACATCGCCCGGTCCGGCCGGCCCGGTCCCGTGCTCGTGGACCTGCCTAAAGACATCATGAAGGGTTCCACCCAAGTGAAATCCTGCGACGAAGTCTGTCTCAAGTCGTACAACCCCACTTACCACCCGAACACGAAGCAATTGCCCAAGGCCATCGAACTCATCAAGAAAGCAGAGAGACCGGTGGTCTTCTCCGGAGGAGGAGTGATCCTCGCCAGGGGGGCCAAAGAGCTGAGGGAGTTCGTGAAAAAGATCCACTCCCCCGTCACCTCGTCCCTCATGGGGCTTGGCGCCTTTCCCGCATCCGACCCTCTCTGGCTGGGGATGATCGGGATGCACGGGACCTACACCGCGAACATGTCCGTATCCGAGTGCGACCTCCTGATTGCCATCGGTGTCCGCTTCGACGATCGCGTCACCGGCAAGATCAGTGCCTTTGCACCTAAAGCGCAGATCGTCCACATCGACATCGATCCGACGTCGATCCGCAAGAACATCCCGGTCTCCGTCCCTATTGTGGGGGACTGCAGGGTCACCCTGGAAAAGCTCAACAAGCTCCTGGACGGGGAGAGCCCCGGACGCTTGAGAGAAACGAGAGAACCCTGGCTCCGGCAAATAGGGGAGTGGAAAAAGACGAAGCCTCTCAGGTACAGGCTGGACGATCATGTGATCAAACCCCAGTACGTGGTGGAGAAGCTTTTCGAATTGACCCAGGGGAAGGCGATCATCACCACGGAAGTGGGACAAAACCAGATGTGGGCTGCCCAGTTCTACCACTTCGACCACCCCAACAGCTTTATCACATCTGGGGGCCTGGGATGCATGGGCTTCGGCCTTCCCGCGGCGATCGGCGCGCAGATCGCACAGCCTGACCGTACCGTGGTGGACATCGCAGGGGATGGGAGCATTCAGATGAACATCCAAGAGATGGCGACGGCGATTCAGTACAACCTTCCGGTGAAGATCGTCATCCTGAACAACGGCTTTCTCGGGATGGTTCGCCAATGGCAGGAGCTTTTTTATGACCGGAGATACGCATGCACGGAATTGAACGGAGCTCCGGATTTTGTAAAACTCGCGGAAGCTTACGGTGCCCTCGGCCTGCGGGCGAGAAAACCGGATGATGTGGAGAGAACGCTCAGGGAAGGCCTATCCGCTCCCCGGCCTGTGATCATGGATTTTGTCGTGGAAAGGGAGGAGTGCGTCTACCCCATGGTGCCGGCAGGGGCGCCGATCACGGAGATGCTCTTGGTATAATCATCGGGGTATTGGAGCGTTGGAGTACTGAAGAAATGGAGTGATGGAGTATTGGAGAGATGGAGTATTGCTGGAGGGCGCACATAGGGATCTGGCGTTGTCGGCAATACCACTACTCCAATACTCCGATACTCCAGTACTCCAGCACTCCGGTAGTCCGTGAAGGAGCCTTGTCATGAACAACAACCATCATGAATCTAGAAAACACATCCTTTCCATGCTTGTGGACAATCAACCGGGGGTTCTTTCGCGCGTGGCAGGCCTTTTCAGCGGCAGGGGATTTAACATCGACAGCCTGTGTGTTTCTGAAACCACAGACCCCCTCATCTCCCGGATAACCCTTGTTGCCGAGGGTGACATGTCCGTCATCGAGCAGATCAAGAAGCAGCTCAACAAGCTGATCAACGTGATCAAGGTGCTGGACTTCACGGACACGGATTTCGTCCAGAGAGAAACCGCCCTTGTCAAGGTGAGGGCGAAACCGGAACATCGCGCCGAGATCCTCAGAATGGCGGACATCTTTCGCGCCACCGTCGTGGACGTCGGGACGGAATACTACACCCTGGAAGTGACTGGAGATGAAGGCAAAATCACCGCCTTCCTGAAGCTATTGAAGCCCTTGGGCATCAGAGAAATCGCGCGGACAGGGACTGTGGCCCTTGCCCGGGAGAAAAAGTAGAAAGGAGTTGGTATGGCAGAGATCGATTTCGGCGGCGTGTTGGAGGAAGTGATCACATCTGACGAGTTTCCCCTGCAAAAAGCCAGGGAGGTTCTGAAAGATGAAATCGTGGCTGTGATCGGCTATGGGGTGCAGGGGCCGGGTCAGGCCATGAACCTGAGGGACAACGGCATCCGGGTGATCGTTGGCCAGAGAGAAGGGGGCCGATCCTGGCAGCGCGCTGTGGAGGACGGTTTTATTCCGGGCAAGACCTTGTTTCCCATCGAGGAGGCAGCCAGGAAAGGGACGATCATCATGTTCCTGCTCTCGGATGCAGGCCAGATGGCGGCATGGCCCAAGGTGAAATCATGCCTCAACGAGGGCGATGCCCTTTACTTCTCCCATGGGTTTTCCGTGGTCTACAAGGAGCAGACAAAAGTGATCCCTCCCCCAAACGTGGACGTCATCATGGTCGCTCCAAAAGGCTCCGGCCGGTCCGTGCGGCTCAATTTTCTGGATGGGAGCGGGATCAACTCCAGTTTCGCCGTTTTCCAGGATTTCACGGGCCGCGCCAAAGAGAGGACGGTTGCTCTGGGCATGGCGACAGGGTCAGGTTACCTCTTCTCCACCACCTTTGAAAAAGAGGTCCACAGCGATCTGACCGGAGAGCGGGGTGTCCTCATGGGATGTCTGGCCGGGGTGATGGAAGCGCAGTATAATCTGCTCCGAAAAAAAGGCCACACGCCGAGCGAGGCCTTCAATGAGACGGTCGAAGAGCTGACCCAGAGCCTGATCCGGTTGGTCGCTGAAAACGGCATGGATTGGATGTATGCCAACTGCAGCACCACGGCACAGAGAGGTGCCCTGGACTGGAAAGACAAGTTCCGGGACGCGGTCGCCCCGGTTTTTGACAAGCTCTACGACCGCGTCGTGAAAGGCGAAGAGACACGGATCGTTCTCGAAGCGATCAGCGCACCTGACTACCGGGATCGCCTGGAGAAAGAGCTCGCAGAGATGCGTAACTCCGAGATGTGGAGGGCGGGGGCCGCGGTGAGAGCCCTTCGGCCGGAAAACCGGAAAAGGGCGAAAGATTCAAAGAAAGGCTGAACCATGGGGAAGAGTTACAGAATCGGCGTTATCCCCGGGGATGGCACCGGGCCGGAAGTTGTCGCTGAGGGGATCAAAGCCTTGAAAGCCCTCTCAAAGCGATGGGGCATGGATTTTCAATTCCATCAGTTCTCCGTCGGTGGAGAGCAGTATCTCAAGACAGGGATCCTCCTCCCCGACACCATGCTGAAAGATTTGAAGAGCATGGATGCCATATACCTGGGAGCCATCGGACACCCGGATGTCAAACCGGGAATTCTCGAAAGAGAGATCCTTTTGAAGATGCGTTTTGAACTGGACCTCTACATCAACCTGAGGCCCGTCGTTCTCTACCCGGGGGTTGAAACGCCTCTCAAGGGCAAGGGGGTGGAGGAGATCGATTTCGTGGTGGTCAGGGAGAACACCGAAGGGCTTTATGCGGGAGGGGGCGGGGTATTCAAAAAGGGAACCCCTGATGAGGTGGCGATTCAGGAGTCCGTGAACACCAGAAAAGGGGTGGAGCGCTGTGTCCGGTACGCCTTCGATCTTTGCAGAGAAAGGGGGAAGAAAAAGCGTCTCACCCTCTGCGGCAAGAGCAATGTCCTGATGTACGAAGGCGACCTCTGGAACAGGGTATTCGAGGAGGTTCACCGGGCCTACCCGGACATCGAGACCAACGCGATGAACGTGGATGCCCTCTGCATGTGGCTGATCAAGAATCCGGAGAATTTCGACGTCATCGTCACGAACAATCTTTTCGGCGACATCATCACGGACATCGGAGCTATCATCCAGGGCGGCCTCGGGATCGCAGCAGGAGGCAACATCCACCCGGGCAACACATCCATGTTCGAACCCATGGGAGGTTCGGCCCCTAAATACACGGGCCAGAACAAGATCAACCCCATGGCGGCCATTGTGGCAGCCCAGATGATGATCGATCACCTGGGCGAAGGGGAGGGAGCGAAGGTTGTTCTGGCCGCGGTGAAGACGGTCCTCAAAAACCACCTCAAGAGCCTCGAAGCGGGCAGGATGGGTTACGGCACCCGGGAGGTGGGGGACCTGGTGGCCAGGTACATCGAAGAACCCTGATCATTCCTGGACTATCCTCCCGGAGTTCGATCTTGCTAGGCCAGATTGAGGTTATCGGTCCATGAAGGATGTCCGGGTCGCCGCTGTGTGCATGAACGCATGGCCGGGCGAAATCGACAAGAATCTGAGAACGATTCAGACTTTCGCCGCCAGGGCCGCGGACCGACAAGTGGCCATCATCTGTTTTCCGGAGCTCTCCGTCACAGGGTATATCCTGGAAAAGCCGGAATCGGTCTGCCCCCCGTCCCTTTTCAAAGAGGCGTGTCATCAGATTTCGGAAACGGCCAGGACCAGCGGCGCGGTCCTCATCGCGGGCATCATTGAGGCGACGGAAGACGGCGGCAAACCTTATATCACGCAAATCGTGGCCGGCCCGGAGGGGATTCTGGGCAGGTACCGAAAAACCCACCTCTCCCCTCCGGAACGGGCGGCCTACCGGGGGGGCGAAGAAATCTGCGTTTACCGGTGCCCCCAACTGACCTTCGGTGTACAGCTCTGCTATGAATCCCACTTCCCTGAGATCAGCACCCTGATGGCCCTCAAAGGGGCGGAGGCGGTTTTTATGCCCCACGCATCGCCCCGGGGAAAGCCTGGAGACAAAGTGGAGAGCTGGATGAGACACCTTCCGGCCAGGGCCTTCGACAACGGTCTTTACGTCATCGCCTGCAATCAGTCGAGGTGCGCGGAAAAAGGGCTCTCCTTTCCCGGTGTCATCCTAGCCCTGAATCCCTCAGGAAGGGTCATGAAAAAGTACGGCGGCACCGGGAATAGGATGCTCTTGATGGAGCTGAGGGCGAGTGAAATCGAAGAGGTGAGGTCCCACAGGATGAAACACTTCCTCCCCTGGAGGAGACCCGAACTCTACGCCGATCTCATACAGACGAGAGAAGGGCACAAAAGGGAATCTCTTCCCTCTTGTGCCCTCCGAGGGCAAAAGCCGAAAAAGACCTAGACGCAGCCCGTAGGTTTGGGCAAGCCGGCCATCTTGCAGGCGCCCTTACCAGGGCCTGAGGGGAAAAGCTCATAGATGTACTTGAGCTTGTAGCCCGTCACTTTTGAAAGGATTCGCACCATTGGAGCAATGCCGTTCTTCTTGTAATAGTCCTGAAGAACATTGATCACCTTCCAATGCTCATCGGTCAGCTCCTGAATGCCTTCAATGTTCTTTACGTACTTCACCCAGTTCTTGTTCCAGTTGTTGAAATCGTCGATGAAGCCGTCTTCGTCTACGTTGAAGGACTGTCCTTCAAATTCCACCGTTGGCATAACCTAAACCCTCCTTTTATCAAGCATTTTGCACGGTTGTCATGTTAAGATTTTTTTTTATAACCCAAAAGATTTTCCCTGTCAATCCTTCTTTTTGGGGCATCCTCGAAATCGTTTTCCTTCAAAAGGGGTGAGTTGAGGGCCGCTGCAAACAGAGCGGATGCCCAGAGCGGGTTGCCTCCTGCATGAATGTGGGTGTATGTGGCGAGGAGGTTTTTCGCGCACAATCCATCCTTCGTCCCGTCGATCCCCCAACCCCGGCGCACCCTGAAGACCGTCGTCACATCAGCGTTTTCTTTGATCACGGCTCGGGAGTAATGAAACTCATGCCCCTTTAGAACCTCCCCGACCCCGTAGTAAGGGTTGATGCCCGTCACCTCGATAAGGGTGTAGCCATGCCCCTGAGGCTTTTTCTCGAGGACGACGTCCATGGGAAAGGCGCCGACCATGGGAAAGGTCCTTCCGGCAACGACAAGGGATTCTCCGAGGTACATCAGCCCCCCGCATTCCGCGTAGACCGGCATCCCGAGTTCGATTTTCTCTTTCAAAGAACGTTTGAAGGTTACGTTGTCAGCCAGGGCCTCAGCCTGGGTTTCAGGAAAACCACCGCCGATATACAGGGCGTCCAGGTCAGGGAGGGAGCTATCGCTGATGGCATTGATCTCCACGATCCTGGCTCCTAACCGTTCGAGGTGCTCCAGATTCTCGGGGTAGTAGAACCAGAATGCCTTGTCCCTGATCACGCCGATCCTTGGCCTCCGATCCCCTGAAAGGGAGGCATCTCCCCTGTCGCTCGCCTGCAATTCCCCTACCACCGGTTTTGCCCCTTGGCTCATCTCCCAGAGGGCTTCAAGGTCCAAGTTCTCCTCCACGACACTCCTCACCCAGTCGATCGCGCGGGTGGCGTATTCACTCTCCAGGTGGGGGACAAGGCCCATGTGCCTTTCCGGGAAGAGGTTGTTCCTCAATTTCGGAACGGAACCGACCACGGGAATGCCGCAGTACTGGCGTATGGCGTTCCTGACCACCGAGTCCTGCCGCCGGCTTGCGACCCTGTTGAGGATCACGCCCTTGATGTCCAACTCAGGGTCGAATTTCTGGCATCCCATGACCAGGGCCGCCACAGTCCGGGTAGCCATCGTCACGTCGATGATAAGGATGACCGGGCTTCTCAGAATCCTCCCGAGTTCCGCCGTGCTGCAGCATCCGTCCGGGTCAAGACCGTCGAAGAGGCCGCGATTGCCTTCGATCAAGGACACATCCGCTCCGCTGGAGTGAATCAGAAAGGATTGGACGATCTGCTCCGGCGCCATGAGGAAGGGATCCAGATTCCGGCAGGGTTGGCCGGTGGCATAACTCAGCCATCCCGCGTCTATGAAATCAGGCCCCTTCTTAAAAGCGGCGACCCGGCTGCCCCGGTTTCGCCAGGCGGCTGCGATGCCGAGAGACAGGATGGTCTTTCCTGAGCCGCCCCTGAGGGCGGAGAGAATGAGTCTGGGAGGGGAGAAAAGCATTTCTTACCAAAGGACCGTTGAATTTCAGTATTCTTGGGCAAAGGGCCGGGACCGTCAAGGACGCAAGACACACGGCTCAACCGAAAACCTCCGTCCGTAAGAGCCCCGGGTTCATCCCTTGCACCTCAAACCCCTTACATGTGCCCTATAAATCCATATTCCGGTAATGTCAACAAAACTGGAAAATCTTTGTGGAATCAAGGGCAATTACTTAAATCGGGGGGAGATTTTTTTATTGACAATAAAGAAGGATTCTTACTATAAGCGGTAGTCTGCTTCTGTTCGTATACAAAGAGGGGTTATCCGGCAGAAGGTATATACCCTCGGCTTTTTTTTTTGGAAGAAGACCATAAAGAAGTTTGGGACATTTTTTTTGGGAGGAGGTGAAAAAACACAGGTATTCTCTGGAATCACTCCTTATTGGTTTTGCGAAAACTTTCACTATCATGAAGGAGGCTTTAGGAATGGATTTTAAACCCGTAAGAGAAGAAAAAGGAATCAAATACAAAGAGCTCAGGATCTTTTCCGACCAAGAGCTGCACAATTACACGGATGAAGAGCTCAAGAAGTTCAAGATGAAACACCCCATTCCCATGTGCGAGGAATTGGAAAAGGGACCGTGGCCCAGCTTCGTGGCTGATGCCAAGAGAGAGGCGCTCCACCGGAGGAAACTGGGTCAGGAAAAGCTGATGATTGAACGAGATGTGGTGGAGGATCTTTTGGGCCAGCTGGAACTTTCCTTCGAACACGGTGAGACCCACTGGAAGCACGGCGGAATCGTCGGCGTTTTCGGATACGGCGGCGGCGTGATCGGAAGGTACTCGGACCTTCAGGAGAAGTTCCCGTCCATCGCCCATTTTCACACCATGCGCGTCAACCAGCCGGCGAGCAAGTTCTACACCTCGGATTACCTGAGAACCCTCTGCGACCTCTGGGAATACCGGGGAAGCGGCATGATGAATTTCCACGGCTCCACAGGAGATATCATCCTGCTGGGGACCTTCACTGAGCAACTGGAGCCGATTTTCTTCGAGCTCGGCCATGTCCTGGACCAGGATCTTGGCGGCTCAGGGTCCAACATGCGAACCCCCTCCTGCTGTATCGGTAAGGCCCGTTGCGAATGGTCCTGTATCGACACCCAGGATCTCTGCTACGAGATGACCCAGTATTTCCAGGATCAGCTCCACCGACCCCAGTTCCCTTACAAGTACAAGCTGAAGTTTGACGGCTGCCCCAACTGCTGCGTCGCCTCCCTGGCCCGCTCTGATACGGCTTTCATCGGCACCTGGAGAGACGAGATTCGGATCGACCAGAAAGCGGTTCAGGCTTACATCGGCGGTGAGATCGAACCCAACGGGGGTGCCCATGCAGGAAAAGACTGGGGCAAATTCGATATCGAGAAAGAAGTCATCAACCTCTGCCCGACCGGGTGCATGTGGATGGAGGGAAAGACCCTCAAGATTGACAACGGGGAGTGCAACCGCTGCATGCACTGCATTAATGCCATGCCCAGGGCATTGAGGCCGGGCAAAGACACGGGCGTAAGCCTCCTCTACGGAGCGAAGGCCCCGATTCTGGAAGGCGCGCAACTCGGCATTCTGACCATTCCCTTTGTCAAGGCCGAACCTCCCTATGATAACCTCAAGGCGATCCAGGAGAAGGTTTGGGACTGGTGGATGGAAGAAGGCAAGAACCGGGAGCGCTTGGGCGAACTGATCCAGCGGCAGGGCGTATCTAGGCTGTTGGAGGTGATCGGTGTACCGCCGATGCCTCAGATGGTGAAAGAGCCCAGGTCCAACCCGTACATCTTCTGGAAAGAGGAAGATGTTCCCGGCGGCTGGAAGAGAGACATCAAAGACTATCGCTCAAGGCACAAGAGATAGGTTGAGAGGAGGTACAGAAACATGGCACTGTCTAAAGAAAGACTGGGGATTTACAACCCAGAGAAACCGATGCAAAACAGGAAAACGGACCTTGGTCCGAGGCATTACTGGCAGTTCTTTCCGCCGGTCATACAGAAAAACTACGGCAAATGGCTCCATCACGAGATCCTGGAGCCGGGTGTACTTGTCCATGTCTCCGAGACAGGGGACAAGGTATTCACCGTCAGGGTCGGCGGCGCCCGGTTCATGACCGTAGAAAACGTGCGCGAGATCTGCGATATCGCGGACAAGCACTGCGGCGGTTACGTGCGATTCACGACCCGGAACAACATTGAATTCATGGTGGAAACCCTGGATAAGGTGCAGGCCCTTAAGAAAGACCTGGCGAGCCGGAAGCATGTTTCAGGAAGCTTCAAGTTCCCCATCGGCGGGACTGGGGCCGGCGTCACAAACATCGTTCACACCCAGGGATACCTCCATTGCCACACCCCGGCTACGGATGCATCCTCCATGGTGAAGGCGGTCATGGATGAGCTTTTCGATTATTTCCAGAGCATGACCCTCCCTGCTCAGGTCAGGGTGTCGATGGCCTGCTGCCTGAACATGTGCGGCGCGGTCCATTGCTCGGATATCGCTTTGCTGGGCTACCACAGGAAGCCGCCTATCATCGACAACGACGTTCTCGAGTCGGTCTGCGAGATCCCTCTGGTCATCGCCTCCTGCCCCACCGCGGCGATATCTCCTTCCAAGACCGAGGAAGGGAAGAAGTCCGTCAAGATCAAAGAAGAGCGCTGCATGTTCTGCGGCAACTGCTACACGATGTGCATGGCTCTTCCCCTTTCGGACAAAGAAGGGGATTGCGTAACCGTGCTG
>JAGUZM010000072.1 GCA_020060805.1 Deltaproteobacteria bacterium
ATCAAGGCCGTGAAGGACAACCAATGGCCGAGGGTGATGGTGCAGTGCGTCGAAAGACCCGGCATTCATGGCGGGACCCAGGGCATCTGGTACGGGATGGGAAAGATCGCCCTGGATTGGGACCTGCCGGCTTACGGAACGATGGGAACCCAGGGCGCTTACTGGGCCAGCACGGCACGGATCAACACATTCAACAAGGAGCACTTCGTGAGGCAGGTGGCCGCCATGTCGCAGCTGACCGGGGAGCTCATGGTGGCTGACTTCAAGTAAACGCGTCAGAGCGGACCCAAGGGAGCTCCCCGCAGCCCTGCGAGGCGGGACATCCGGCCTGCTGCGGGGAATTGCAGCGTATCCGATCGCCACACCTCACCGGGTGGGGAAGGCGCCAAATAAACCCCAAGGAGGTTTTGATGCATGAACATCTTGGTCCTTTACTTCTCGAAGGGCGGGAATACCAGGAAATTGGCTGAAAGCATCGCCCAGGGCGTGGAAGAGGTGGAGGGCGTAAAGGCCCTTCTCAGAAAAACCGACGAAGTCAGGAAGGAAGATTTCCTCGACGCCGCCGGAATCATCGCCGGGTCGCCCGTCTATTTCGGAATCATGGCCGCGGAGCTGAAGAAGATTTTTGACGATTTCATCAGCGTCCGGAAGAGGATGGAAGGCAAGGTGGGAGCCGCTTTCGCCACGTCGGGGGATGCGACGGGCGTCAAGGAGACGACCATGATGTCCATCATCCAGGTGATGCTCATCTACGGGATGGTCATTGTGGGGGATCCCATGTCCGCCACAGGACACTACGGCGTGGCCTGCGCAGGGGCTCCGGACCAAAAGATCCAGGAGAACGGCGCAAAACTGGGCCGGAGGGTTGCCGAACTCGCCAGGAAGCTGAGCAGCTGAGCGAAGTCGGCCATGACTCCTTGAGTTTCACTTCCCTTGTGAGGCTGAAATGCTTCGCATCGAGGAGAATTTCTTGATGAACGAAAGGACCTGAAGGTCCGGCGGGGGGAGCTTGTAGCGGTCGAGGTCCTCCGGGTCGACCCAGGCCATGACGTCGCACCCGATGGGGCGGGGCTCCCCGCGCATGCGGGAGCACTGAAAGAGGTGGAGTGAGATGGACTTCGTGTCATAGTCGTGATCGACTTGCAGGAGATGCTCATCGACTTTGACGTCCACGGCCAACTCTTCCATGATTTCCCTCTGAAGGCATTCTTCCAGGCTCTCCCCCGGCTCCTGCTTTCCTCCCGGAAACTCCCAGAAGCCTGCAAGGTGACTCCCTTGAGGCCGCTTGGTGATGAGCACCTTTCCCTCTTTCCACAAAAGCCCTGCGGTCACATGAAAGTGGGGTTTACTCACCGCCTTCCTTCCTCCAGCGGCAATGTCTTCAGCCTCAACCTGAGGTAAGACTCCTCGGCCTCTTCATTGCCGGGTGCTACATCCAGGATCTTCTTGTAGAGACTCAGGGCTTCCTTGATGTTACCCTCCCTTTCTTCCACCCTGGCCTGCCGGAACAGGAGGGAGAGCTGCCCCTCCCTGGCCTCTTTGTGGTTCGGCGAGAGGGCCAGGATTCTTTCATAGGTCTCCAGGGCCTCCTTATCCTTGCCTTGCTTTTCACCGAGCGTCGCGAACTGGAGAAGGAGGGTTACGTCCTTCGGTTTCAGCTTCAGGAGTTCGCCCATCTCCCGGAGAGCCAGGTCCTCGTTCCCGACCCTGAGGTAAGCCAGGATGAGGTACTGGCGGAGGTCGGTGTTATCGGGAAAACTGGAAACACCGTTTCTCATCAGTTCGGCCACTTCTTTGAAATTCCCCCGGCTGCTGAGGTGCTCGAAGATGAAGTGGTAAGGGCTCACATCTTTCGGGTTGAGGGAAAGGAGGGTTTTGGCCTCAGAAAAAGCGAGGGCATCTTTTTTTTCTTTCTTGTAGGCTTCGAAAAGATAGCGGTGGGGGGAGACCTCTCGAGGATGCCATTTGACGTATCTTTCGAAATGAGGAATGCTCTTTAGAAAATTGCCCGTTTCGTATTCAAGGACCCCCAGGTTGTAGACCAGGGTCTCGCTGTTCGGGTCCAGGAGAAGGAGCTTTTCATAGGTCTGGATGAGGCGTTTCTTGTCTCCCTGCTTCTCCAGGATATTGCTCATCAAGACAAGGGCTCTGACCGAGTCGGGTTTTTTCTGCAGCACGAAGGCGAGATGGTTCTCAGCCTCCCGAAGATTTCCTCGGTTCATCAGGTCTTCAGCCAGGAGTAACCTGCTTTCCAGGTCGTCCGGCTTGATTTTGACCGCCTCACCCAAGTACTGATTGGCCCGGTTTTTGTCCCCCGCCTTTTCATACAACCCTGCCAGGTTGTAGTAAAGGTTGACGTCTTTCTTGTCCAGCTCGATCGCTTTGAGGTAGGCGTCGATCGCTTTATCCACCTGATGGCTCTTTGAATACAGGTAGCCCAGGGTTTTGTAGATGGTCAGCTTCTCGTCAGGTTTGATCCGGTCCAGGAGGATTTCATACTGCTTGATCGCTTCATCTCGCTTATCGTTTTTCTCCAGGGTTCTTGCCAGCCTGAAGCGGAGTTCAGTGGATTGCGGATCCCTGGCCAGGAGCCTCCTCAGCACGGAAATGACGCCGTTTGGGTTGGGCGTGGATTCGTGGACTTCAAGAAGATCCACGAGGAGCTTTGGGTCGTCTTCTTCCCGGATCATCTCTTCCAGCAACTGGGCTGCTTTCGGCCATTTCTTGAGGGACTTGTACTCTTCCAGGAGCCGCAGCCGAATGCGCCTGTCGCCCGGGGCAAAGGCCCTCGCCTGCTCAAGGATCTCCGCACGGCGTTCAGGGTCGATCGTTCTTTCCACTTTTTCCAGCCAGTCTTCCACGTAAGGTTCGACCACAAAGTCCACGAACCCGATGTCCACATTGTCGCGTTTCACGACGACCCTGAATTGATTCTTGCTGAGAAGGGCCTGGCTCGGGAGCAACGCGGACAGGGGCAGTTTCTCGTTCTGGAGGGCTGCCACATCAAGATCCTTGGCCGCCAGGCGAATGCGCAAGTTGAAGAGGACGTTGGTGGCGACTTCGATGATTCTGACGTTGTCCTGGGGATGAAATTGAAGGCTCTCGCCGTTGAGGAGCCTCAGGGGCTGGTCATTCTTTTCCAGCAACAGGGAATAGAATTGAGGGGCGGCGGGAAAGAGCCTCCTGCCGATAAAGAAGATAAGGAGAAGGCTCAATACGGTAACAAGGAGGGTGATCGACAGAGCACTTCTCCTTCCCTTGGGCCTTTTTCCTGGTCTCTGAATCAAGCACTTACCCTCAGCAAAGCTACCCTTTTTTTGTCTTGCCGGCGGTCAGGTTTTTGCCTTCCCACAACAGGAGGACCGGGCTTGCAACATAGATGGAAGAATACGTCCCCGTGATGATCCCCACCAATAGGGCAAAAGCGAAATCGTGGATGACCGGCCCGCCGAAAATGAGCAAGACGATCAACACGATCAAGGTTGTGGTGCCTGTCAAAACCGTTCTGCTGAGAGTTTCATTGATACTCACGTTAATGGTTTCCAAGAAGGGCGCCTTCCTGGAACGGTCGAGGTTCTCTCTTATCCGGTCGAAAACCACGATCTTATCGTTCAGGGAATAGCCGACGATGGTCAAAAGGGCGGCCACGATCGTGAGCGATATTTCCCGGTCGGTCAGGGCAAAGGCTCCGACCGTCACGAAGACGTCATGAATCAGGGACACGATGGCGCCCAGGGCGTATTTCAGTTTCATGAACCAGCACAGGGCGATGGAAACGATCAGGGCAATGACGATCAGCCATGTGACGCCCGCCCCGAACATGGAGGCGGCCGAAGTGGCCAAGATGAGAGAGCCAGCCATCAGGATACTCATGAGCCACTTGTGCTCGAATCGGCCTGAGATGTAGACCGCCATCATGAGCATGGCATAAAAAATCGCGTACAGGGCCTTGTCCCTCAGTTCCTTGCCCACTTGGGGCCCGACCATCTCCACCTGACGGATGTCGGCCTTTTCTCCCAGTTTTTCACTCAGGGCCTGCTGGGCCTTGTCTCCCAGGCCTGCCTTTCCGATGTCCGGGTTTGTGAGCCTGATCAGGTACTCGAAGGCGTCGGATTCGCCGAATTCCTGAATCATACTGTCCTCGAGCACTGTGCCTCTCAACGCTTCCCGCACCTCCGAGGGGGTGTGCTTTTTCTCCATTTTCACCTGGATGACAACCCCTCCGGTAAAATCCACCCCGTAGTTGGGCCCTCCTCTCCAGGCCAACAATACGATGGTCACCAGAATTGAAATCCCGGAAATGGCGAAGGCGATGTATCTTTTCCCGACAAAGTCAAAGTTTATTCCTGGCCTGAAGATCTGCATGGGCTCGCTCCGTATCCGCTGTGGTATTCCACATCCAAAGGTGGAAGGGTGTCAGCCGTAAGGCCGGCGACTAAATGCTTATGCTTTTCCACCTTTTCTGAACGTAAAGGTAATCGAAGACAATTCGCGCCACAAATACGGCGGTGATGACGTTTGAGACAAGGCCGATGGTGAGGGTGACGGCAAAACCCCTGACCGGCCCGGTCCCGAACTGCAGCAACACCAGGGCGGCGATCACCGTGGTGATGTTGGAATCAAGAATCGTGACCAGGGCCCGGTCAAAACCCGCTTCCATGGCGGCTCTTACCGGCTTCCCCAGTCTTAGCTCCTCCCGTATTCTTTCAAAGATGAGGACGTTGGCGTCTACCGACATGCCGATGGTGAGGATGATGCCGGCGATGCCGGGCAGCGTGAGGGTCGCTCCGAAAGCCGCCAGTCCGGCCATGATCAGGGGAATGTTGAGAAGCAAGACAAAGTCGGCGATGATCCCGGAAAGGCGGTAGTAGATCACGACCAGGAGAAGGACGATGATGCCGCCGATGAGCATGGATTGAAATCCCTGCTCGATGGAGTCCTTGCCGAGAGAGGGGCCGACGGTCCTCTCCTCGAGAATCGTCACAGGGGCGGGCAGGGCGCCTGCCCTCAGGACGATCGCGAGGTCCTTCGCCTCGTCCATGGTGAAGCTTCCCGTGATCTGGGCTTTTCCGCCCGATATCCTGTCCCTGATGGAGGGGGCGGAGTAAACGTTGTTATCGAGAACGATGGCCAGCCTCTTGCCGACATTCTCTCCGGTAATTCGCTCAAAGGTTCTTCCTCCCCTCGCGTCAAAGGCGATGGAGACATAAGGCTCCCCGAATTGGCTGTCCAGTTGAACCCTCGCGTCGGTGAGAGATTCTCCTGTCAGAGGCGCCCTCTTCTTGAGAAGGTAGGGTACGCTCACTTTCCGGCCGGTTTTCGGGTCTACGGTGGACTGATAAAGGACTTCGCTCCCAGGGGGCACGTTCCCTTTGAGGGCTTCTTCGAGGCTGTTTTCTTCATCCACAAGCTTGAATTCCAGGAGGGCCGTTTTGCCTATGAGTTCAATCGCTCGCTTGGGATCCTTGACGCCCGGCAACTGAATCAATATCCGGTGGTTCGGTTGAGGCCTGATATCCGGTTCAGCCACGCCGAACTGGTCCACCCGATTCCTGATCGTCTCCAGGGCCTGCTCGGATGCCAGTTTCATCAGGTGGTTCCCGGCCTGGGCATCGAAGACGAGGTTGAGGGTCAACTCCTTTTCGCTCGCTCCGGCCGACTGCATTTTGAAATCCGGATAGTTGTTCTTGATCAATTCCTCCAGGACTTTTTGGTCTTCTCCTCTCATGAGGACGAGTTCGATTTTATCGAGACCTTTTCGCCTGATGTCGGTGTACCTCAGTTTGTTTTTGCGAAAATCGTGCTTGAGGTCTTCCACAACCCTTTCAAGGTGGGATTCGACGGCCTTTTTCGCTTCCACCTCCAGGATCAGGTGAACACCGCCCTGAAGGTCGAGGCCGAGGCGAACCTTTTCCTTGGGCAAGAACCCGGACCACCACGGAGGGAGTTCCTGCACCAGGGAAGGAAGCAGGAATATGAACGCAAATAAGATCAGCCCAGCTGTTACGCCAACACGCAAACCCAGTCTTTTTGCCACGATCGACTCCTTTGGCCGTTGTCTTAAATCTCTTGATCAGCTCCCGGTGGAATCCGCTCCAGGTTCTCCCCGTTTGAGAACCCCTGCGATAGAGCCCCTGGAAACCTTGACCCTCACCTTCGGCGCGATCTCTACCGTCAACACGTCCTCCGTTATGCCCGTGATCTCCCCATGGAGTCCGCCGCTCGTCACCACCTTGTCCCCTTTTCGGACAGCGGAGAGCATGGCCTTGTGCTGTTTCGCTTTCTTCTGCTGGGGCCTGATGAGCAGGAAATAAAAGATCGCAAACATCAGGATCAGGGGAATGAACGCACCAAATCCTCCTGCATTTCCACCTCCCGAACCCCCGCTTCCCATGGCGTAAGCATAGCCTATGAAATCCATAACTTATCCTCCCCCTTGATTGACAAATTTTTGCATTATAGCACCCGGCCTGGGTGAAAACAATCAATCCCTCGGCTCCTGGGAGCTGAAAAAATCCTTGCTGTACGCGGCGAGCCGATCCTCTTTGATCGCCTGCCGCAGTTGGGTCATGAAGGTCGTAAAAAAATAAACGTTGTGAATCGTGTTGAGCCTGTAAGCCAGGAGTTCCTTTGCCATGTAAAGATGCCTCAGATAAGCCCGCGAGAAACGGGAGCAGGTGTAACAGCGGCAGGCCTCGTCCACGGACCGATCATCGTCCGCATAGCGGGCGTTCTTGATCGCCATCTGACCATGGCTAGTGAAAAGGGTCCCGTTTCTCCCGTTCCTCGTGGGAAGGACACAGTCGAACATGTCCACGCCGAGCATCACCGCATCCAGGATGTCTTCAGGCTTCCCCGCGCCCATGAGATAGACCGGCTTCTCTTCAGGCAGAGCCTTGACGGTTGTCTCGATGACCCGTTGCCGCGCCTGCCGGTCTTCGCCCACGGAAAGCCCGCCGAGGGCATACCCGGGGAAGTTCATGGCCGCCAACTCGGCGGCGCTCTCCTCTCTCAGGTCAAGGTAGACGCCCCCTTGCACAATCCCGAAAAGGGCCTGAGACTCATTCGTTTTGGCGTCGAGGCACTTCCTGGCCCAGGAGTTGGTCCGTTTGACCGAATTCCGGACGTACCCGTAATCTGCGGGAAAGGGAGGGCATTCGTCAAAGGCCATGATGATGTCTGCGCCCAGGGCTTCCTGAATCGCCATGGCCTCAAGGGGCCCCAAGAAGTGCCTGGACCCATCCAGATGAGACTGGAACACGACCCCTTCCTCAGTGATGGTCCGCAGTCGAGCGAGGCTGTAAACTTGAAAACCGCCGCTATCCGTGAGGATCGAACCGTTCCACCCCATGAAGGGGTGGAGGCCCCCGAGTTTTTCGATCACCCTGTGCCCCGGACGCAGGTAGAGGTGATACGTGTTGGCCAGAAGGATTTTGACGCCCACATCATCCAGATCCTGCGGGGAAAGGGCTTTGACCGAGCCCTGGGTGCCCACGGGCATGAACACAGGGGTTTCAAATCGGCCGTGGGGGGTGACGATCTCTCCCAACCTGGCCCGGCCTGAGTCGCCTTTGTGAAGAACCGAGAACCGCAATGTCGTCTTTTCCCTTTCTCACGAACTCTCAGGAAAGGCGTCAGTGAATGAACATGGCGTCTCCGTAACTGTAAAACCTGTAGGCCTTTGCCACAGCCCATTCATAGGCCTTCCGGATCGATTCCAGCCCTGCGAAAGCTGAGACGAGGAAGAGAAGGGACGACCTGGGCAGATGAAAATTCGTGATCATCCCGTCAATGGCCTTGAATTGAAAACCGGGTGTGATCAGGAGATCCGTTCTCCCGGTGCCGTGGGCGATCCGGCCCCCCCTGGCGACGGTTTCGAGGGTTCGCACCACGGTCGTTCCGACGGCGATCACCCTTCTTCCCTCGTCTTTGGCGCGATTGATCGCCCCGGCCGCCTCCCGGCTGATCGCGTATTCCTCATCTCCGAGAGAATGGTTCCGGATGTCCTTCACCCTGACGGGTTTGAAGGTGCCGTGCCCCACGTGGAGGGTCAGTTCCACGACGGAAACCCCGAACCGGGACAACGCTTCCCTCAACCGGGGTGTGAAGTGCAAACCCGCCGTGGGCGCTGCAACAGCTCCCCTGTTTTTTGAAAACATGGTCTGGTATCGCTCCCGGTCCATCGCGGAACGGGGGTCGCCCTTTTCCCTCCTGATGTAAGGGGGCAAAGGCATGAGCCCCTTCTCCTCCAGGACCGAATCGATGGGCAAGGCGGTCTCGAACACGACCTCAACCAGGCCATCCTCTCTCAGGCCTTTGACCACAGCCTCGACGTCATTGTCAAAGAACAGCCGGCTTCCTTCCTTGGGCCGCTTGGATGCTTTGAGGAGACACCACCGGGTGTTGGATCTCCGGGAGTCCTCGCGGCCCTGTCCCAACACCAGGAGCTCTACAGCCCCTCCACTCTCCTTGCGGCCAAGGAGCCTTGCCGGGACGACCCGGGTGTCGTTGACGGCCAGGACGTCGCCGGAGTTGAGCAACCCGGGAAGATCGAAGAAATGATGGTCGGATAACGACTTCCTCGATCGGTCCAGGACCAGGAGCCTCGAGGCGTCACGGTCGGGTGCGGGCGCCTGGGCAATGAGCTTCTCAGGAAGGTCGTAGTCATAATCTTCGATGCGAAACATCAACAAAACACCAAAAAAGTAAAACTAGTTCAAAACCCTTTCCGAAGTCAAATGATTTTATTCTCTGAAAAGATACGCGAGCAACAGCCCGCCGCAGACCGCCGCGAAACCCATGACCCTCAATCGGGGGTCGGGGATCTGCTGGACCTTGCCCATCCATTTCTTCATCCTGTCCGGGAAAGCGAAATAGGGGATCCCCTAAACCACGAGGACCAAACCGATAAGGCACAAAAGCAATTTCATGGCCAACCCTTCTCTTTGCGGAATCGGTCTCTGGGGGGACGATCTCTTGTCCCGAAAAGAGGATTACCAGAATCCGCGGGGGGTTACAATGCCATTCGGCAGGATGGGTTTTTGCTCATCCCCTGGGGTGAAGGCCCTTTGAAAGGGGCATATAAGACTTGATCTGTACGCTGATATGGGTTAATGTTTCAAATTCCCCACAGGGAGAAAGAAGCGATGGCCTATCCGCCAAACCTTGTCATCATCGATCTTTCCGCCCTGGCCCACAATTTCAAGGTGTTGAAAGATCTCGTGAGCCCGGGAACCAGGATCATGGGTATCGTCAAGTCCGATGCCTACGGTCACGGCTCGATTTCCGTATCCCGCTCCCTGGTCGAACACGGCGTAGATCGCCTCGGTGTGGCTCATCTTTCCGAAGCTTTGGAGTTGAGGCGCAGCGGCATAGGCGTACCCGTGGTGATCCTGTGCGGGATCAAGACCCGGGATGACGCGGCAGCGGTGATAGAAAACAGGTTCATCCCGGTCCTCTTCGATACGGAAAAGGCAAAGATGCTGGGAGAGGAGAGCGCGAGAAGAGGGGTCACCTTGCAGGTCCAGGTGAAGGTGGACACAGGGATGGGCCGCCTCGGGATCCCCGTCTCGGAGCTCGGAGACGCGCTGAGAAGCGTGACGGCCCACAGGAGCCTGACCGTCGAAGGTCTGACGTCCCATTTCTCCTCCGCTGACGAAGAAGGGCGCGAGTTTACAGAGCTTCAGATAAGAACTTTCAAATCCGCCGTGGAGTTAGGCCGCCAGATGGGCCTGGACCTGCGGGTCAACAATCTGGCCAACAGCGCAGGAATCGCCGGGTACAGGGATTCTCATTTTGATATGGTGAGGCCTGGCATCCTGCTCTACGGCGGGCAGCCGTCTCCGTCGCGGTCGAGCCTTTTGAACCTCAAGCCGGTGATGGAGTTCAAAGGCGAGGTCCTCCAGGTCAGGGAGATGCCGGACCAAACGCCCATCAGCTACGGCCGCACCTATTGCACGAAGGGCCGTCAAAAGATCGCCGTCACATCCGCCGGATACGGGGACGGCCTTCCATGGAGCCTTTCCAACAGGGGGAAAGCCCTGATCCGGGGAATCAGGGCGAATGTCGTGGGAAGGGTTTGTATGAACATGACCATGGTGGACGTGACGTCGCTGCCTGACGTGCGGCCGGGGGATGAGGTGGTATTCCTCGGCTCCCAGAAAGGGCAGACCATTACCGGGGACGACATGGCGAAGATGGCGCAAACGATCTCCTACGATATTTTCTGCTCCCTCGGGCAGAGAAACAGAAAAAAAACGGTGCCATGAAAAAAAAACTCGAAGGGATACTCAACAAGACCGTGGAATCATGCATGGGCATGGGGAAGCTCAAGGCGATCCCCCTGCCTGAATATGCCATCGAAGTTCCTGAAAACGCGAATCACGGCCATTTTGCGACCAATCTCCCGATGGTCATGGCTTCCTCCCAGAGACGCGCTCCGAGAGAGATCGCCGGAATCATCCTGGAACACATGAAAGATCCGGGGGGGATGATCGAAAAGAAGGAGCTGGCGGGCCCGGGGTTCATCAACTTCACCATCGCGAGACGCGAGTGGTTGAACGCCCTTCACTCGATCGTCAGACTCAAAGAGGATTACGGCAGGAGCACCATGGGCCAGGGGCAGAAGATCCTTGTCGAGTTCGTGAGCGCGAACCCCACAGGCCCTCTTCATCTGGGTCACGGACGGGGGGCCGCCCTCGGGGATACCCTGTGCAGGATCCTTTCCTTCACCGGTCATGAAGTGGTGAGGGAGTTCTACATTAACGACGCCGGTCAGCAGGTGCGGCTTCTGGGGGAGTCGATTTACAGCCGGTGGCGCCAGATGTCCGAAAAGGATTACCCCTTTCCGGAAGGCGGGTACCACGGCGATTATGTCCTGGAACTGGCCAGGGAGATTGCCCGGGAGACGGACTTGGGCTCCCTTCCGCCCGAAGAGGCCGTCGCCCGGTGCGCGGGTCTGGGCAAGCAAAAAATGCAGGATGAAATCGAGCGGGATCTGGCCGATTTCCGGGTCCCCTTCGACGTCTGGTCGAGTGAAAGTGACCTCTATGCTTCCGGCCTTGTGGAGCGAACCCTGGCACAGATGAGAGCCAAAGGCGAAGTTTATGAAAAAGACGGCGCTGTCTGGATCAAGACCTCTTCTTTCGGGGACGACAAGGACCGGGTGGTAAGAAAGCAGGACGGCCAGTACACGTACTTTGCTTCGGATATTTCCTACCACCTGGAGAAATGGAAGAGAGGTTTTTCAAAGGCGATCAACATCTGGGGAGCGGATCATCATGGGTACGTGCTGCGGGTGAAAGCAGCCCTGAGTGCCGACGGTCTTGACGGCGCGTGGCTCTCGGTGCTCCTCCTGCAGCTGGTGAAACTCTGGAAGGGCGGGCAAGAGATCAAGATGTCCAAGAGGGCGGGCCAATACGTGACCCTGAGGGAGCTGATGGATGAGGTGGGCGTGGATGCGGTGCGATTTGTTTTCCTCACCAAGCACCACGACTCCCCCCTGGACTTTGATATTGACCTCGTGAAGAGGCATGACAGCGACAACCCGGTGTACTACGTCCAGTACGCCCACGCGAGGATATGCAGCATCTTCAGGAAAGCTGCCGAGGAGGGGTATGCCCTGCCGGAAGAGCCATTGGCGGTGCTGGACCGCCTGGTCCTGGAGGAAGAGATGGCCCTGATACGGATCATGGCTCAGTTTCCTTCACTCCTGGAGGACATGGCAAGGAAATCCGAGCCCCACCGATTGACCTACTACCTGACCGACCTTGCCTCCATGTTTCACAAGTATTTCAACCTGGGAACCAAGGAACCTGCAAAACGCATCGTCGGTGCCGATCGATCCCTGAGCGAGGCGAGGCTTTTTCTGGCCGAAGCCGTCCGTACCGTGGTGCAAAACGGGCTCAGCCTCCTGGGCATCAGCGCGCCAGAGAGAATGTGAGCAAGGCCGAGGGCAGCCATGAACAAAAGGACGGCCCCATCCAAGAAGGACGCCAGGCGGAAGTATCATTTTGAGATGACTTCCTGGACGATTTTCGCTTGGCTCAGCTGCCTGTTCCTGCTGATGTCATGGATCTTCGTCCTCGGCATCTTGGTGGGCCGTGGGTTTATTCCCGAGTCCGTGACCGCCATAGCCGACTTGAGGAACCAGATCAATAAACTCCAGGAGAGGGTCTTCCAGAGTCAGAAGCCGGGCCAGGAGGCCCAAAAAGGGCGCGATTATGACTCGAAGCTTGCCTTTTACAACGAGCTCGCTGACAAAAAAGAAGAAGAGAAGAAAAAAAATCTCCTGGAAGGGAAACCCGAACCTGCCGGCAAAGAGATCGGGCAGAAGCAGCCGGCCGTGACCCCCCAGCCCTCAGCCGAGGGGAGGCCGGGAGCCTCTTCGAAGGAAGGGGTTGCGAAGGTGAAGACGGAAATCGCCAGGACATACCCGGAGGGGAAAGACAAGGGAGGTGCTGCAAACCTTGTCAAAAAGGGAAACCTGCCGGCCATGAACGGGTTCACCCTTCAGGTTGCCGCCCTGGCAGACAGGGTCAAGGCGCAGGATACGGTTGAGGGATTGGTCAAGAAGGGGTATGATGCCCATTATCAGGAAGTTGAAATTCGAGGAAAGACCTGGTATCGGATAAGGTGCGGGAGATTCGCGACAAAGGATGAAGCTGAGAATTATGCCCGGAAACTGGCAGGAGAAACAGGGCTAAAAGGGCTGGTGATCAAGATTGAGTGACACGGTGATCCGAAGAGCGATCGTGAAAGATATCAAGACGATCCACAAGCTGCTGAATCATTACGGCGATCAAGGCCTGCTGCTTTCAAGGCCCCTGAGCGAGTTGTATGATCACCTGAGGGATTTCTTTGTCCTCGTGGAAAACGGGCAGGATGAGGCCATTCTGGGAGTGTGCGCTCTCGGGATTTGCTGGGAGGATTTGGGGGAGATCCGATCCCTGGCTGTCGCAGAAACCCACCAGGGAAAGGGGTTGGGGGCGAAGCTTGTCCGGAAATGCATCGAAGAGGCGAAATCCTTGGGGCTCAGCAGGGTTTTCGTGCTTACCTACGAGGAGGCGTTTTTTTCAGGGATGGGGTTCAGAGCCGTGGAAAAATCAAGCCTGCCCCACAAGATCTGGGCTGATTGCCTGAAGTGCTCCAAGTTTCCGGAGTGCGATGAGACGGCGATGACTCTGGATTTATGAGAAGACGCATGATGCGAAAGGGGCAATCAAGCCCATGGCCGTCACAAGGCCGTTCGAGATGACCAAGAAACCGAGGGGATGACCGTATGTTCGGGATTGGAATGCCAGAGCTCATCGTCATCATGGTGATTGCGCTGATTGTTATCGGGCCCAAGAAGTTGCCCGATCTCGCAAAAGCCCTCGGCCGGGGAATGGCACAATTCAGAAAAGCGTCGGAGGAGATCAAGGACAGCCTCGAGTTGGATGAGGACCTCCAGGATGCCAAAAAGGACCTCGCGGATACCATCAGTGCCATCAACCGTCCCCTGGACATGGGGGAGACGAGGACGGATCGAAAAGACGAGGTGGTGATGCCGCAGGACCTGGAGCTGGCGAGGGAACCCGCAGAGGAGGGCGAAGAGGAGAGCGGGCCGGCCGCAGATCCTGAGGCAAAACCTCGGCCATCAGAGGCTGAAAAAGATGGACAAGGATGAGAGATCGGCCCTGCTCGGCGTCCTCCAAGGCTTGAGGAAGAGGCTGGTGGCAAGTGCTGTGGCGGTGGGCATCGGCTTCGTCATTACCTATATCTTTTCGGAAACCCTGTTCAAGGTCCTCGCCTCGCCTTTGAAAGCCAACATGGCTCCTCAGGGAAAACTCATCTACACCGGCCTGCCGGAGATGTTTTTCGTCTACATCAAGGTCGCCTTCGTTGCCGGCCTCATGCTGGCCTCCCCGTACGTTTTCTACCAAATGTGGATGCTCGCAACGCCAGGCTTCCGTGAGCGCCAGCGCAGGTTGGTCCTTCCTTTTGTGCTCCTCTCTTCAGTGCTTTTCATCGGTGGAGGCCTTTTCGGTTACTTTATCGCCTTTCCTTTGGGGTTCCATTTTTTCCTGGGTTTTGAAAGCCAGTACCTTCAATCCCTCCCTTCGGCGAAACAGTATTTCTCCTTTTCGATCAAAACGCTCCTTCTCTTTGGCGTCATCTTTGAGATTCCTGTCGCCGTCTTCTTCCTCACCAAGGCCGGCATCATCACACCGCAGGGGATGAAGAAAAACCGGGCCTACGCCATGCTTGCCATCTTCATCATGGCTGCGGTAGTGACCGGTACCGACGTGATCACTCAGGTCATGCTCGCGATTCCCCTCATCGCTCTTTATGAAGTGGGTATTCTCATTTCAAGGCTTGCGGCACCCAAGAAGGCGAGTGAAGAAGAGAGCAGAGAGACATGATCTCGGCAGGGGCTGCGACGGAATTCATCAGCGAACTTCTGAGACTCGATCCTAGTGTCCTGAGTCAAAAAAAAGTGAATAATTAAATGCAGTCGGAGCACCCTGGGGGGTGTTCTTCCAGGCCGCAATCACATTCGTTCAGAGCCACTTTAACGCCACCCTTGGCCTCACAGCCACCACGGACAGCCCCAGAGGATAATTCTGTCCGACTGCCACGGCACTCTGTCCCTTCCCGGTAATCCCTGTTAAGATTATGGGGGCGTTCAAACCGCCCCGAAGCAGTATTGCGGTCCTGAGAGAACACCCCCCGGGGGGCTTCGGCTCAGCTCGATTTGGTAACGGATTTCTGATTCAGGACACTAGGGGACAGGTAAAATTTTTCGGCCCCGAATCGTCAGGAGGACGGGGTCTTTCATCACCTCCCTGTTTTCGTCAAAGGCGATGTGGCCTGTCACGCCGTGGAACCCCCGCGCCGTGAGGAGAGCGCCATGGATATCCTGCCGTGTTTTCAAGGCGCCGTCTTTCAGAAGGCTCTTCAGCAGCAAAATGGTGTCATAGCCATTCGCGGCGAGCACGCCTGGGTAGGATCCGAAAGCGGCCCTGTAGCTTTCCACGAACTGCTTGATCTGGTCCGAGTCGTTTCCCGAAAAGAAGGTTGAAGGGAAGATCGCTCCCTGCAGGTAATCCCCGGCCAGTCCGGTGAGCTCACGGGATTGCCACAAACTTGACCCCAGGAACCGGATGTTGAAAACATCGTGAAACGGCAACTGCGGGGAGATTAAGGCCACCTTTTCAGCGCTGTCAGGAATGAATACCGCGTCGAAATCCACGATCGGCTCCTGGTACTCGTCAGGGGCAGGCTCCAGTTCTGTGCCCACGTCGTAAGAGGAATACTTCATCCCCTTCATATACTGCTGGAGCGGCTCCGGCCTCGGGTGATACAGGCCGATCATCTTTTTGATTTGGGCGGTAAAGTCGGTTTGCGCCGGTTTGTAGGATTCCACGGCAGTGACGGCAGCACCGTACCCTTCTATCCCGTCCCAGAAAAGGTTCATCAGGTAGCGGCCATAGGCATTGTCAGGATGGAGAATGGCGAACCTGGTCAATCCCATTTGCCCTGCCACCTTGTCCACGAGGATAGAGATTTCCCTCGCAGGGGTGAGGAAATTCCGGGAGACCATGTTCCCCTCGTCGGTGATGCCTTCCTTCTGGGTGAGGGTGATCAGGGGCACCCCCAGTTCCTGGGCCTTCTTAGCTGCGGCTGTCGCGGATTTGCTCGTCAGGGGGCCGATGATAGCGAGGATCCTTTCCTTGGAGGCCATCTCCTCCACCTGCGACGAGGCAAGCTCGGCGTCTCCCCGGGTATCCCTGACAAAAAGCTCCAGGCCCCTGTCTCCCTCGCCGGGCCCCGAGAAAAAACCAGCCCCCAGTTGAATCCCGTTCAAGACCTCCTCGCCGTAAATGGCAAAAGGCCCGCTCAGAGGGAGCAAGCAGCCTATGAGATATCTCGCAGCGCCCTGGTCACGGGAACCCTTTTCCAGGACCTGGCGCCCCAGGTCGGCCCAGGGGGGGTGCGGAAAGTTTTGCATCAACCTCGTGGCTGCCCCATAGGCTTCCAGGAAACGCCTCTCTTTCAGATGGACCGAGGCTATCCGATAGAGAACGTGGGGCTCAAACGCCGTTCCTGAAGACCGCCCACGGATCTCCTGAAGCTCGCTCAGGTCCATGGTCTCTATGAGGAGGATGATCTTCTCATGGAGCTCCAGTTTTCTGAGAGGCTGATCGTGTGACCTCCAAGCATTCGTGTAAGCGATCCACGCAGCGGGTCTCTCACCCAGCGATTCCTTGCTCTCGCCCAGGAGCACAAGGGCTTCATTCCGTAAAGGATGGGACGGATAGCGCTCCAACCACGCCTCGATCACTGTGGATGCCCTTCTCCGCTCGCCCAGGCGATGGAGGGCGGCCGCCATCTCGACGTGAGCCAAGGGAGTCTCAGGATGAAGAGGATAATCACGAACAAGGCGCTCCAGGAGGGGAAGCGCCTCATGCAACCGGTTGGCCTTTGTGTGGATGCTCACCATCCGGGATAAGGCGATTCTGGCCTTGTCTCCCAGGGGCGCTTCATCCAGGTAGCGTTGATAGCCTTTGAGCGCCCTGTCGCCGTCGCCGGAAAGGAAACTCTCCTCTGCCTCTCGGAACAGGGCTTGATCAGAAGGGCGTGTCGGTGCGTCCGGCGGGGTTTTGGGCAAGCAGGATGAAAAAAAAAGGGCTGTCCCCACTGCCAAAGTGAGAATAGCCCTGCTGACCAAGCATGAAGGGAAAATCACTTTTTCACTTCCTCAAAATCGGCGTCAACCACGTCTTCATCC
This sequence comes from Deltaproteobacteria bacterium, assembly GCA_020060805.1. Taxonomy (GTDB): domain Bacteria; phylum Desulfobacterota; class DSM-4660; order Desulfatiglandales; family HGW-15; genus JAHECH01. The sequence goes on from JAGUZM010000072.1 coordinate 16,772, forward strand.
TTGGGAGGTCTGCCTGAAGCATAACCTTCTCCCCCTGCGCCTGCCTGGGACTGGGAGGCCCTGGAGTACATGGTCTCCGCAAGCTTGTGGGAGGCCTGGGTGAGTTCGTCGGCATAGCGCTTGATTTCTTGCGTGTCATCCCCACCCATGGCGTTCTTAAGGTTTTCGATAGCCTTGTTGATATCTCCTTTGGTCGATTCGTCCACCTTGTCTCCCAGGTCCTTCATCGTTTTTTCGGTGGAATAGATCAGGGAGTCTGCCATGTTGCGGGCGTCCACCAACTCCCGCTTCTTCTTGTCCTCCTCTGAGTGCAATTCGGCATCTTTGACAAGCCTCTTGATTTCCTCTTCCGTCAGCCCGCTGGAGGCGGTGATCTTAATCGACTGCTCTTTGCCTGTGCCCATGTCCTTGGCGGACACGTTCACGATGCCGTTGGCATCGATGTCGAATGTCACTTCGATCTGGGGCATACCCCTCGGTGCGGGAGGAATTCCCACGAGCTGGAACCTTCCGAGGGTTTTGTTGTTGGCGGCCATTTCGCGCTCTCCCTGGAGAACGTGAATTTCCACCGCAGGCTGATTGTCGGCCGCTGTGGAGAAAATCTGGCTCTTCCTGGTGGGAATCGTCGTGTTCTTCTCGATGAGCTTCGTGAAAACGCCGCCGAGGGTTTCGATCCCGAGAGAGAGGGGGGTCACGTCCAGGAGAAGCACATCCTTCACCTCGCCCTTGAGCACGCCGGCCTGGATCGCCGCCCCGACAGCTACGACCTCATCCGGGTTCACCCCTCGGCTCGGCTCTTTAGCGAAGAGCTCCTTCACCTTTTGCTGCACTTTGGGCATCCTGGTCATGCCGCCGACGAGGATCACTTCATCAATCTCGGAGGCTTTGAGCCCGGAGTCCCTGAGGGCAATCCTGCAAGGCTCCGCCGTCTTCTCAATCAGGTCGTCCACGAGGGCTTCGAGTTTCGACCTTGTCAGCTTCATCGTGAAGTGCTTCGGGCCGCTCGCGTCGGCAGTGATGAAGGGCAGGTTGATATCGGTCTCCTGGGAGCCGCTCAGTTCCATCTTGGCCTTTTCAACCGCCTCCTTCAGGCGCTGAAGGGCCATTTTGTCGTTCCGCAAATCAATGCCGCTTTCTTTCTTGAATTCATTCGCCAGGTAATCGAGGATACGGAGGTCAAAATCTTCTCCCCCCAGGTGGGTATCCCCGTTGGTCGACTTGACTTCGAAGACGCCCTCCCCGATTTCGAGAATGGAAATGTCGAAGGTTCCCCCGCCCAGGTCAAACACGGCGATCTTCCTGTCTCCCTTCTTATCGAGACCGTAGGCGAGAGATGCCGCGGTCGGTTCGTTAATGATCCGCAGAACGCTCAGCCCGGCAATCCGGCCCACATCCTTGGTCGCCTGTCTCTGGCTGTCATTGAAGTACGCCGGTACGGTGATCACGGCCTCGCTCACCTTTTCGCCCAGGTAATCTTCCGCGGTCTGCTTCATTTTCACCAGGATCATGGACGAGATCTCCGCGGGGCTGTAGTTCTTTCCCTTCATAGCCACGTGGGCATCCCCGTTGGGTGCTTTGATGATCTTGTAAGGAAGCACCTTGATATCCTTCTGGACTTCCGGGCTGTCGAATTTCCTGCCGATGAGCCTCTTCACGGCGAAAATGGTGTTGTCAGGGTTGGTGATCGCCTGGCGTTTGGCGATTTGTCCCACCAATCTTTCACCCTTGTCGCTGAACGCGACGATGGACGGCGTCGTCCTGCTTCCCTCCGAATTTGCGATCACAACCGGATCCCCGCTTTCCATGATGGCCACGCACGAGTTGGTTGTACCCAGATCGATTCCTATCACCTTGCCCATACTCTCCTCCTAAAAGTGCGACTCTGTTTTATTCGTTTTCATCCCATGCAACGGCCTTCATGAGGAGCAACCGATGCTCGCCCGGTCTCCTACCCCTTGTTCACCACTACCATAGAAGGGCGGATGAGGCGCTTGTTCAAAAGATAACCCTTCTGAATTTCCTTCACAACCCTGCCGGCTTCAACATCCTTGTCCTCCACCTGCGAGACCGCTTCGTGGAATTTAGGGTCAAAGGGTTCACCTTCTGCCTTGATCTCCTCAAGCCCTGCCTTGCTCAGAGCGCTCCGCAATTCCGTGAGCGTCAGTTCAACCCCTTCTCTGAGTGCATGGAAGGCCTTTTCGTTATTGGAGTGGGATATCGCCTTGTGCAGGTTATCCATCACAGGTAGGATTTGCTTGATCAGGGTTTCGTTGGAATATTTGAGCCAGTCCTCTTTTTCCTTCTTGGCCCGCTTTCTCATATTTTCCATCTCCGCCTGGGAGCGAAGATAGAGGTCATGGTTTTTCTCCGAAAGCCCAAGGAGTTCCCTGACTTTTCCGGCCAGTTCGTCCTTGCTCATCTTATCGAGATCTATCGCCGGAGACTCTTGCTGCTCGTCTTTCGACTCTTTCTCCGCGACTTCGCCGCTGACCTCGCTCTCCTCCTCAGGCCCGGCTTTCTGACTTACTTCCAAGCTCTGGTCAGGCATAGCCTCTATGAAGATCTCCTTCCTCGACGGACGAAGCACGAATTGTAATAATTTCAAGTTGCTAGGCGATACTTAACGTGACTAAGGTTAAACATCGACAGAAGGGTTGTCAAGGCGAGGGAACGGTAGTTTTCTTGAACTTTCTGTAACTTTTCCAGGCTTCACGGAGGGGTGCCCGGGCAAAGGCCGCTTTTCGATCCTCTTCACCCTGTCGAGAATTCTTGTTAAGGCCATGGTTTCCTTCAAAGCTGGCGAAGCTGTGATCCACGATCATGGAGATTTCCTGGATCAGGGTAGGGCCGTATTGATTGGTAAGAGCACGTGTTTCCCCGTCGCTTTTTCCCGTGGGTTTGATGAAAAGCCCGTCGGCACCGGCCTTGAACATGGCCACAGCGTCACTGATCAGAGACTTTCGGGTATAGAAGACAGCGGGAGTCCCCGGATAAACCAGGCGCACCTGAGCCAGATTGGACAGGCCATATCCTCTGTTCTGACCGATGCGACGGCAGACCTCCTCGAACAGGTTTCTCCAACTGTCCACGATCGTGAAAAGCCGCTTGAGGTATTCGTTGTTCCTGTCTCCTCTGAAATCCTGGAGACCTTCATACACGGCCTCAATCGTGCTGAATTCCGCGGTCTTCGCCCGGAGTTCCTCCATGGTCGTAAGCTCGGGATTTTTCACGACCGGGTCCTGACCCCAGAGATCGAGAAGGAAGAGAACCGGGGTTCTTTGTCCCAAGAGCTTCCTTGCCTGGTCGAAAGTGTAGGCCTGCACAAAAGTGAGCTCCGGCGACGATGGGGCGATTTCGTTTTTCACGAGGTCGTGCTCAAAATCCGAGTCGTCGATAAAGCAGATGATGAGATCCATGGGAGCCCTTCCCGGCGTCTGAGGCCGCGACGAAAACCCTTAACGAAGTCTCGATGCGCGACTAGGCTAGGCCTTCCCCGGTCAGTTTCACCAAGGCGTCGAGGTATTTTTCTCTCGTTTTGTCGATGACTTCCTGAGGCAATCTGGGTGGCGGCGGTTTCTTTGGCCACTTGAGGCTGCTGAGATAGTCCCTCAGGAACTGCTTGTCAAAGCTTTTCTGAGGACCTCCGGGCCGGTAGGTGTCCATGGGCCAGAACCTGGACGAATCGGGCGTGAGGACCTCGTCTATCAGGATGATGCGATTGTCGAGGAAGCCGAACTCAAACTTGGTGTCCGCTATGATAATCCCCTTTTGAGCAGCGAGCTTTCTGCCCGTCTCATAGATTCTGAGGCTCAGGTCTCGCACTTTTTCCGCTGTTTCTCGGCCCAGGATTTTCACCGTCTCCTGGAACGAAATGTTTTCATCATGCAAGCCCTGCTCTGCCTTGGTGGACGGCGTAAATATGGGCTCATGGAGTTGATCCGACTCCTTGAGACCTCCGGGCAGCGGGATCCCGCAGACGCTCCCTCGGTCCTGGTATTCCGTCCAGCCTGACCCTGAGATGTACCCTCTCACGATACACTCCACGGGCAGGGGTTTGGCTTTCTTTACGAGCATGCTGCGGCCTTCCAGTTCCCTGCGGTATCTGCGGCACACCGAAGGATACTGCGCCGGGTCTGCAGAAATAATATGGTTTTCCACCATCCCCTTGAGGTAGTCGAACCAGAAGAGGGAGAGCTTCGTGAGGATTTTGCCCTTGTCCGGGATGGGGTCGTCCATGACCACGTCAAAGGCGGACATCCGATCGCTGGCCACGATGAGGAGCTTCTCGTCAACTTCATAGACATCCCTCACCTTGCCGCGTTTGAGGAGTTGCAGGTCTTCAAAGACAGACTTCAAAAGTATTTCGTTCTTGGGCATGTTACTCTCCTTTCCTCATCCCCGAGCAGGACCTGGAGGGCGCCTGAACGACCGGGGTTTTCAAGTTCAACGTCATGCTCTGCCGGACGGAACAACGGGAGTGCCATATTTTGCCGATGCCACCGCTGTTGTCAAGGAGTATCCTTCCACAAATCTCAGCTTGAACCAAGGCCTCAAATGGATTAGAATAGCCAGTCAGGTGCCTGGGCTTTCCGAAGGCCAAGTAAGCGGCTGAAACCAGAACAGGAAAGGGTTTTGATTCATGTCCATTTCCAAAGAAAACCTTGAGATCAAGAACCGGATTTTCGACCTGGAGAGAAGAATTGAGGATATGCACTTAAATTTCCAGAAGTATTGCCAGGGCATCGAAACAAAGCTTCCTGATTGGGAGCAGCTTCAGAGGGAACTGCTGCAGTTTTCGAAAAGACAGATCTACGACATGGTTCTCTCCAGGCATCTGGACAGGGTGCTTTATAAATTTCAAAACAGGAAAAGCATCTGGCTCCGATGGCTGGAACAGTACCAGAACTCCGCTCGCACCAAGGGGGAGGACGACACCACCCCGCCTTTCGGAACCGAAGTCACCTAGGATCACGTCTCAGAAATCCACTGGATCAGTCCCCTGCGCGGCTCCACCTCGCTGCCAGGTGGTGTTCCAGGCCGACCCCAGGGGGGTTGGTCTCTTTAGAGCCGCAACTCCATCCTCCGTAGCAGTGCTACTGCGGAGGACGGGCACCGCTCCAGCCTACCAACCGGCGCCGAAAAGTCATAGGGTTACGGCAGTAGCCCCGGAGAGGCAACTCTCCGACTGGCTTGGAGGGAATGCGCCTACCCCGGAAAAGACTTGAT